>JBCCUY010000005.1:0-28695 GCA_039196145.1 Bacteroidota bacterium | reverse complement strand
TTTTAATTCTTCTTCTGTGTAAGCCATACGCTCAATGAATCAATGACCTGAGGTCAATTAACAATTTAGAGTGAAAAACTCTCTCCGCATCCGCAGGTGCGTTGGGCATTTGGGTTATTGAACACAAAACCTTTACCGTTCAATCCTCCTGAATATTCCAAGGTGGTACCCACCAAGTATAAAAAGCTCTTTTTATCCACTAGGATGCGAATCGCATTGTCTTCAAAGACCTTGTCGGTTTCGCTTGCAGATTTATCAAATTTCAATTCATAGGACAATCCACTGCATCCGCCACTTGTGACACCAACACGAACAAAGTCGGTAGTGGAATCAAAGCCCTCTTCCTCCATCAAAGTCGCCACCTTCTTTTTGGCTGTTTCTGAAACCTTTATCATTCTTACTTGGATTAGTTCTAAATAGCTTACAAATATAGGTTATAAGTAGGGTTTAACCTCATTTCCTAACATTATAATAACGAATAACCCAATAGGGGTTATCTATGGAACTGGAAAGCTATTTTATTTTAATGACCACCATATCGGTAAGCCCTTTGGATTCGAGGGACGGAAAGTCATCGCTGGCTGTTTCCCCGACCAGTATCAAGCTGCCTTCCCCATTTTCCAAAACATCAAAACCGAAGTCTATTCCCGCTCCTCCAAATGTCTGTTGAAAAATGAGGCTTCCCTGAGCATCCGTGCGTAAAATCCAGAGATCGTTCTCCCCATTGTTTTGGGAAGCATCCCCATCCAAACTTTTAGAATTTCCTGCTATCACGAAACCACCATCGGAAGTTGGTCTTACCGCATGTGCCGCATCAAAAGCTGTTCCTCCATAACTTTTCTCCCAAAGCAAATTGCCATTGTCCCCAATCTTGACCAACCAAACATCGGATTCACCTTTGTTCTCGGAAACATCTTCATCGGTGCTAAAGGTATTGCCCGTGACCACATATCCCCCATCAAGGGTTTTAGCAATGGCATAGGCCTTATCTATTCCGGTTCCTCCAAACGATTTTTGCCAGAGCATTTCCCCCTGGTCGCTTACTTTCACCACCCAGAAGTCGTAGCTACCCTTTGGGTCGGTAATGTCAAAATCGTCACTCTCCGAAGCTCCTGCCAGCACAAACCCCCCGTCATTGGCCTGCAACACACCATAGGACCGATCATTGTTGGTCCCCCCAAAATACCTTCGCCACTCCAGATTGCCATTGGCGTCCAATTTGGTCCCCCAAAATTCACCCACGCCATGGCGGGTCAAATAACTTCCTTTCCCTTCATTGCCCGCTCCTCCAGATGAAGTTACATCCAAAAATCCAGCAAAGAAGAAGCCCCCATCCATGGTCTCCACCACGTCATAGGAATGATCATGACCCGAAAATCCGAAACTCTTTTCCCAAAGTATATTCCCCGAGGTATCCAAGCGCAAAATCCAATTGTCATGGAACCCTTCGTTGTTGCTTCCATCCCCGTCATCGCTCATGGCATAGCCTACAATGGCATATCCTCCATCTGAGGTTTGGATGACAGATTGCCCGCGATCGTCCTTGCTTCCCCCATAAGCTCTATCCCATTGTAGATTTCCATCGGCATCGAGCTTTACTAGCCAATAGTCATTTACATTGGTGGTCTTGCCGGACAGGTTTCCATCCATACTATTGCTAAACCCGAGCACAGCATAACCCCCGTCCACAGTTTGTATAACTGATTGGGCGGTATCTTCGCCGCTACCTCCAAAACTTTTAACCCAATCCAGTTCTCCCAAAAATGTTTTTTGCACCAAGGGAGGGGTTTGGGAATCATCAGAAATACATGCCACCGCTAGTAGCACACACAAACATCCAAACAAATTTTTCATAGCATGTATTAATTGGATTTTTGCAGCACAAACAGCCCTGAGTTGATATCATTGACAATTATCTTGCCGCTGGCAAAATAGGGATAAACGCTCCATACCCCTTGAAATCCAGCTGTGTCGTTGGAAGGGTAGGTGTCAAAAAAAGCTATCTCCGTGATATTCTCATTTTCAATATCCGAAATGTCCAGCACACGAAGTCCGGCCGTATAATTGGCCAAGAAAAATTCATCCCCCAACACATAACCGTTATGATCGATGGCTCCTGTTGGACCCAAATAGGTAGTGTGTAATTGAGGGCTGTCCAAATCGGAAAAGTCGAAAACAAGAGTTCGTGAATTGAATCCAAAATCCGTTTCGTCGAGTTCATCCCCGAGAATAAAATAGCGTTGGTCCTCCGTAAACCATCCCTGATGGGTGTAGCCAATATTGGAATATCCCAGGGTGGCTATTTCCACCGGATTGGATTTGTCGGTAATATCGGCAATAGCAATTTGATTCTCATTGGCACCAATAAAAATCTCTCGCCCGGTGTAGTCCGCATCCGGACCTTGGTAGGTGACCACCTGTGCATCGTGGGTATATCCGTTGGCTCCATACCCTCCCACTCCCGTTGGGCTTGTTGGATTCTGAATGTCTATAAAATGGACCCCCCCATTAAAGGCATCGTTTCTGGCCGTACCTACTGGGTAGGCGAAACCTATCTCTTCATTGATCACGATATTATGGGCATTGCCAATACCAGTATATCTTGCATCAGCAGTGAAGACTTGTGGTGGATCGGTCACGTCCCTTAACCTGGTCAGATCAAAGACCTGCATTCCATGGTTTGGAGCTTCTGCAACCACAAAGACGTGATTACCATATACTTTTAGATCACGCCATGTACTGGAAGATGTTGCGGTGAGAAGTTTACCAAGATACACCGGATTGTTGGTGTCGGTTATATCCACAAATGAAGTCCCATTGTCCAAACCGATCAGGGCATATTCCCGATTGCTCTGGCTATCCGTCCAACCCCAGATATCGTTTCCCGCGTTGCCGGCAAAAGCGGACAGATCCATTTGCATTAGAAGATCATAGCCGTCACACGAAAAAATAGCAGCGGTGCCACTTTCACAGAGTGTAAGTCCCCTGGTGACCTCACCGGTTCCAATATCCGTTCCGTCGTTGCCATTTCCTGGACCGTTACTTGTAGGGGCATCATCATTGGAACAACCCATCACCAGAAAGGCGATGAGGAGCATGGCCAAAGCGGCTCTCATCATTTCAAAGCAATTTTAAGTTCATCTTAAAGATACCATTTTATAATTATCCTGTTTACTTTTGCCCCATGTTAGAAGACAAGAATCCGCAACGTACCAACTTGGAAAATCTTGGGGAATTTGGGTTGATCAAACACCTTACCCAACATTTTGAACTGAACCAACCTTCTTCGTTGACAGGCATCGGGGATGATGCCGCAGTTCTCGATTTTAAAGACAATAAGACGATTGTTTCCACGGATTTGTTAGTGGAAGGCGTTCATTTTGACCTCAGCTATATGCCGCTACAACATTTGGGGTATAAATCGGTCATGGTGAACCTATCCGATGTCTATGCCATGAATGCCAACGCCACCCAAATAACGGTTTCCTTGGCCGTTTCCAACAGATTTCCTTTGGAGGCTTTGGAGGAATTCTATGCGGGAGTTGCCATGGCCTGTAAAACCTACGGGGTGGACCTGGTTGGAGGGGATACCACTTCATCCAACAAAGGTATGTTGATCAGCGTTGTGGCCATAGGCATGGCCAAAGCGGGTGATATTGTTTACCGAAAGGGAACCAAACCCAATGACCTGTTAGTGGTCAGCGGCGACCTTGGCGGTGCCTATCTGGGATTACAGGTCCTGGAACGAGAAAAGGAAGTTTTTAAGGTGAACCCCAATAGTCAACCCGATTTGGAGCCCTACTCCTACATTGTGGAACGCCAGCTTAAGCCGGAGGCCCGAAAAGATATTGTGGAACTTTTAGAAAAACTCGAGGTGAAGCCCACTTCCATGATCGACATCAGCGATGGGCTTTCATCCGAAGTTTTGCATTTGTGCGAACAAAGTGAGGTAGGTTGTAATCTCTTCGAGGATAAAATTCCTTTGGATCCAACCGTAATTGCCGCTGCCGAAGAATTCAAAATGGACAGTACCATGATAGCACTCTCCGGCGGAGAGGACTACGAGCTGCTGTTTACGATAGATCAAAATGATTTTGATAAGATCAAAGGAAATCCCAACTTAACGGTCATTGGGCATATGACCTCCAAAGAAGAAGGGGCGCATCTGGTTACAAGGGCCAACACAAAAATTGCGCTTACGGCCCAAGGCTGGAACTCCTTTGCGGTATAAAAAAATCCCGAAAACCAAGGGCACTTCTCGTTAAACGGTCTTGGGGCACTTGACTGAATGGAACGAGCTGCTTACTCAATCTCCGGGATAAACCTTAGAAACTGTAGTACTTCGTAATTTGTAACGCGCTATTAGGCTACTTGTGGAACTTGTCTACCGCGTCTTTTACGATACATATCTTCAAGAGTACTATTGATGTCCTGCATCTGAGGTGTCAACGCTGAAAGTTTACCACTGGCATCAGTGGTCACTTGTTTTTGACAGTGAATGCATTTGTACTCTTTAATATGTTGTGTTACTTTTTTGGACACTACATAATGATGTCCAAATAAGCTGCAGAAGAAAGAAGAAAATTTTTTGCCATGGTGGGTAGTGCTGGTCTTCATAAGATAGGTGTTGTTTGGGGAAGCATTCAGGTCGATTTGGGGATCGAAGAAAATGCGATAGTCTTGGGTTGTAATTTTATATTATACAGTCAGAATTTGATTATACTTTTATTTAGCAACGGCTGTTGATAACTTTTTATTTTGTGAACCAACTTGAAAAACCCTTTTTTCGATGAAATGCACGAATCTCGATTAAAAGAGGAATTACACCGTTGAATTACGTGTTCGAAATATAGTATTTTGATTTATTTTAACAAAAAATTATTAACACTTTATGAACAGAAAAACCATCGCCGTAACCGCTTTTGCACTTTTTTCCCTCTTCTTCGGAGCAGGTAACCTTATTCTTCCTCCGCTATTGGGTTTTAAATCGGGAGAACTGTGGTGGCTCGTTACCTTGGGTTTTTGCATTTCAGCTGTTTTGATTCCAATTTTGGGTATTCTCGCCCATTCAAAACTTCAGGGCACCATGTTCGATTTTGCCAAAAAGGTGGCCCCTACTTTCAGCGTTGTCTATTGCTATATCGTTTATGCCATTTCCATTTCGTTGCCATCGCCCAGAACGGCCTCCGTTACCCACGAAATGGCGGTGCAGCCCATTTGGAATTCTTCCTCATTGATTACTAGTATTATCTATTTCGTCTTGGTTTACATTTTTGTGGTTAATCGATCTAAAATCCTAGATGTGGTTGGGAAGTTTTTAACCCCGGGTATTTTGATTGTACTAGTGCTCATTATGGGAGCGGCCATTTTTAATCTGGATTTCGAATTTGGAAGCTCGCAGTTCGCCAACACGTTCACCCATGGTATCTTGGAAGGCTACCAGACTTTTGATGCCATCGGAGCGGTAGTTGTTGGAGGAGTAATTATTATATCCATCAATATAAAGGATGGTACAGCTTCTTATGAGGAGAAGAAAAGTTTGATCGGAAAAGCTGGTTGGCTTGCTGGACTTGGATTGTTTTTGGTCTATGCCGGATTAATTCTGACCGGGGGGTTGTTTGGCAATACCTTTGATGCGAATATTTCCAGAACGGCCCTCCTTACTGGAATAAGTCTTGAGACTTGGGGAGGTACCGCCACCCTTCTGCTCAGTATTTTGGTAAGTTTGGCTTGCTTTACGACTGCTGTTGGAATCGTTACGGGCACGGCAGATTTTATCAAAGGGCGATTTAACGAGTCGCAAACGGCTTATACGGTCACCGCAGTAATAGGCTGTGTTCTGGGAGTGATGATGGGACAATTCAATGTGGGCTATATTATTGCGGTTGCCTTACCGGCCCTAATGTTTATTTATCCTATTACCATTGTGTTGATTATCTTAAATGTGGTTCCTGAAAAATGGGCTTCGCCCAAAGTTTTCCGGTGGGTGGTGGCTGCTACGGTCGTATTCAGTATCCCAGATTTTTTAGGGAGTGTAGGATGGGGGGATGCCATTGCCAGTTTTACTTCTTGGATACCGCTAGGGGAAAATCATATGGGATGGGTGCTGCCGGCCCTGCTGATGTTCTTGGTGGCAAATCTTACCAAGTCGGATTAACCAAATCCGATTCCACTATTTTGAAAAATGGTCGCTCCATGTGGCCAAGGAAGGTCGCTCCATTCCATCTTCATCAAGTAGACCGGTATCTCTCCAGAGTTGTCCCAGGTCCCTTAGCTCATTTGGAAAGGTGGCCCAAAGGGCATCATAATCCCTATATGCCCACCAAATTACAAACTCATAGTTCTGGTTCTCCGCATTGGTCAGCAAGGTTTGCAGGTATGTATTTTGTTCGATTTCGTTCCCTGTAATATTTACATTGAGGTTTGGAACCACTAAATTTTCAGCTATATGACCAGTTTCCACAAAGGCAATGGGTTTGTTGATCCGGTCATGCAAAAAATCAAGGGCTTGCTGAAAATCCTCTTGCGTGGCTAGGCTCTTAAAAAAAGGATAGAAACTAATGGCCACAAAATCCATTTGGTTCATGCGGGTAACTATCTCACTGATATATGCTTCTGGTTCGGCAACCATAGGTTCATAGAGGTTATGGAGCGAAATGGATTCGGAAATTGGGATACCGGGATGCATTGTCCTTATCCTGGAAATTACATTTTGCATCAAACGGGTATAGGCCGGCCATTTGTCCGCTGACCGTAGCCGCAATTCGTTCACCTCAATGGTAATGACCAGATAATTGGGTTGAAACTGACCCAACAGGTAATCAATGTGTTTCACATAGGCGTTTTCGATTACCTCATCATCCAAATTGGTATATGTGGGAATGCTCCCATCTAGATCCTCGGCCAAATCGTCCCTATTGGAATTCAAAAGGCTCACGGAAAGTAAAAGTTGTTTTTGGGCTATTTTCCGGTTTGCCCTTCCGGTAATTTCATTGGCGAACGCAATGGGAAGAGGCTCATCGTTTATCCAGGCTTCCCATGGAATTTTATTATCAATGTGTTCAGCATAGATATCACTATTGTCCGCTATAAAGGAATAGGTGTTGTTTACATCCTCGAGGTTCGGCCCATAACTCCAGGTAGTGAATCCCATCTTAAAATTTCTTTCAGTTGGGCTTGGATTTTCCTCAAGGTCATCACTGCAAGCTGATAGGGCCAAGAATAGTATCCAAAAAGTATGATGGAATTTCTGAAGCATAGCCGGGGTGTTCAAATTTTGAACGGTACCCGCCGAGAAATATTGTTAAGGAAAACAAGCTCGTCCTTCGATCCAACCTTGTATTCTTTTATATGATCAACGTTTTTTACCTGAGGCCAAGTACAACAGCCCCCCATGTAAATGTCTGTTTCTAGATAGATATGACAATGAATAGTCCTCACAGTTTTTTTGTAGAAACTCCCAGGACTTGCGTTTAAGATCGGCACTGGCCACCTTTTGCACGTACCAAGATTGCGGTACAAACTTATCTGCGAAAATATCCACAATGGCAAAGGTCCCGCCCGGCTTTAATAGATCATACATATTGGTCATCACCTGCAGGTGCTCTCGGATAACGGAAAACCCCAAAACACAGATCAAATTATCCAATTGGACCTCTCGCCCACATATTCCCGTGATATATGTTTTGTCGATTTGTTTTGCATCTTCTTGGACCAGGACAATATTTTCCCATTTGTTCTTGTCGATTTTCTTCTGTGCCTTTTTAATCATCCCCTTGGAATAGTCCACTCCAATCACCAAACCTATATTGCCGACCAAAGGACTCAGATGTTCAAAATTGGGGCCTGTTCCGCAGGCCAGGTCCAACACCATATCCCCTTCCTTTATCCCCATCTGTTCTATAGCAATTTTTCTGGCTTTTTTGTAGTGCGGAGTTACCAAAAAGTCGTACCACCTAGAAAATGAATCGTACCAGCCCATCCAGTCTATTTTATTGTTAAACTTTTGTGTGGGCGAAGATGAAGGTTAAAACGCAGAAGTAGGTGTGCGAACTAACGAATGCACCTTTTGAGTTGACGGATGGGGTTTTGGAGCATTTTTCCTATTCGCTGGAGGGATGGCATTTTCATTTAGGATCCAAAGCTACTTAATCTTCGCGCATTGCTTGAATGAACTGGTGCAAAAAACCATAAACGCGGTTATCACAAGAAGTTTGCTCATTAGACGAATCCCTATTTTCCATTTATGAGTGCACATTTCGAATAGTTAGTTTAGTTATAACTAAACTAGAGAATCAAAAAAAACCAAAGTGTTACAGTCGGGGACCAGGAAAATTTGAATCGCGACTATCGCCAATAGTTGTTTGCTTCCGCAATAATGGAAAACTCTGTAGCAACGGTTTGCCCAATGGCAATAAGCATGGAAGCGTCATTGGCGTAGTCCGGACGCAGGCGCTCCCTAATTTTGGCATCGGGTTGTGTGATTTTGATGGTGAGCCGGGCAATCTTTATGGCTAGTGCCCTGCCTTCTTCCGGTGTTGCCGTTACCAAGGAGTTTCCCGGAATCAATTGTGTTTGTTCTGACATGATATTCTAGTTTATTTTGGAATAAAACTAGTTTTGATGCAGAAGCAAAACAGTGACAGGTGTTACTTTACAACAATTTTATTTTTCGTCCTTGCTGTTCTACTTTTTGGGTAATCCCCAGTTTTTTCATCACACGGGTAATCACCTCCCTTGAAGTTCCAAGGTCATCCGCTATATCTTGATGGGAAATTGAGAGCAGCGTTGAATTCTCAAGTTCGGATTTGGTCCTTAGGTATTGCAGCAATCGCTCTTCCAAATTATGGCAAACCAATTGTTTGGTAGTTTGCAATAAATCTGAGTAATGTTTTTGGTAATCCCCCACAACCAAGCTCCCAAAAGACGGATATTGGGTCATCCAAAGTTTTACTCGCTCCACCGGAAGCAGCAGCAGTGAACAATCTGTCTCCGTAATTGCCGAAAATTCAGCTTGGTTCCCATTTAGTATATGGGCAAAACTATAAATGCACGAGTTGCCCGCTGTAATATAGTACAACAAAAACTGCACAGTGTCCTCCATGCAAAACACCTTGACCTGTCCGGAAACCACTATGGGAAGATACTTTACAAATTGTCCTTGCCCAACTATAAATTCTCCTAGATTATAATCCTTTAAAATGGAATGTGCCTCCATCTCCTCCATCAAAGGTTTCTCCAGAAAGGGATAGCAGTCGTTAAGGAAAGAGGTATTCATTTTATCAAGGGTGCGTTAGCCTCTTTTTTTCTTGCTGTAATAATAGATGGCATAGGCAACGCCTACCAATAGTACAAATGGAATATAGGACCCGATGACCACCCCAATTTCGTAGGCGCTGTCCGGGGCCTCCTCCATCTTCTTTTCAATATCCACCTGAAATAGGGCCAGTAGTCTCATTTATTTGTTCATCAATTCTTCTATCTCCGCAACTTCTATGGGAATATTACGCATCAAATTAAAGGGTTCCCCCTTTTCCTTGATGACCACATCATCTTCCAATCGCACTCCAAAACCTTCATGTGGAATATAAATACCTGGTTCCACAGTAAAAACCATATTGGCCTTCATAGGAGTTTTCAATTCTCCATAGTCATGGGTGTCCAGCCCTATATGATGACTGGTGCCGTGCATGAAGTATTTTTTATAGGCGGGCCAATTTTTATCCTCGTTTTGCACATCGGATTTATCCAGCAGTCCCAATCCCAGTAGTTCAGAGGTCATGATTTTTCCAACTTCTTTATGGTATTCCGCCCAAATGGTCCCCGGAACCAGCATTTTGGTAGCTTCATCCTTTACCCGAAGTACCGCTTCGTACACTTCCTTTTGACGGGCTGTAAACTTCCCGTTGGCTGGAATGGTCCTAGTCATATCGCTTGAATAATTGGCATATTCAGCAGCAACATCCATCAATATTAAATCCCCGTCCTTGACCTGCTGGTTGTTTTCAATATAGTGTAACACATTGGCATTGTTCCCTGATGCAATGATCGGCGTATAGGCGAAGCCTTTGGACCGATTGCGGACAAATTCGTGCAAGTATTCCGCCTCCATCTCGTACTCCCAAACTCCCGGTTTGGTAAATTCCAAGATCCTTCTAAAACCTTTTTCCGTGATGTCACAGGCCTGTTGCATCAAATCCAATTCTTCCGGTTCCTTCACCCCCCTGATGTTTTGCAAAATGGGATTGCTTTTTGCCCACTGATGCGCCGGAAAGTCCTTTTTACATCGTTCAATAAATCGGTCCTCACGGGTCTGTGTCTCCACCGCCTGCCTGTAGTGCTCATTGGTATTGAAATAGACGGTATCCGCTTCCGTCATCAAATCAAAAAACACCTTGTCAAAATCGGCCAACCAATAAATGGTCTGGATTCCCGAAGTAGCCGTCGCCTGTTCTTTCGTCAACTTGGCCCCTTCCCATATGGCTATATGCTCGTTGGTCTCACGTACGAAAAGAATCTCCTTGTGCCTGGAATCCAACGCATCAGGGAAAAGTACCAAAACGGTCTCTTCCTGATCAGCACCGCTCAAATAAAAAATATCCCTATGCTGGGCAAAGGGCATGGTACTATCCGCACTGATGGGATAGATGTCATTGGAATTGAAAACAGCAATGCTCTTTGGGCGCATCTGTGCCGTAAATTTTTTCCGGTTTTTAATAAAGAGCTGGTTGCTAATGGGATTGTATTTCATGCGAAAATTACTTTCTCCAAATGTAGCCAATTGTAATACCCAAGACAAATTCATACCTTCCATCGCGAAACAAAATCATGACTGCATGAAACCATTTTTACTCCTCGTTTTTTTCCTGCTTTTTCAAATGTTGCCTGCCCAGCAAGAAGCCACTGCCGCCAACCAGGTTATGGATGCCCTGATCAAGAAAAAGGAGATGGCGGAGAACTCCCTTGTAAAGAACATCCCATTAAAAAATATTGGCCCCTCCATCATGAGTGGAAGAGTGGTGGATCTGGATGTAAATCCAAAAGACCCGTCGGAGTTTTATGCAGCCTATGCCTCAGGGGGACTATGGCACACCAAGAACAACGGTATTTCCTTTGACCCTATCATTGATAGCTCAGACACCCAAAATATTGGGGACATCGCTGTGGACTGGAATACCAGAACACTTTGGGTTGGTACCGGGGAAAACAATTCTTCACGTTCTTCATATGCGGGTATCGGGATTTTGAAATCAACAGACCATGGGGTCACTTGGAACAATATGGGCCTCCCAGATTCGCATCATATTGGTCGAATCTTGGTCAATCCCAATAATCCAGATGAGGTAGTGGTAGGAGTCACAGGGCACTTGTATTCCCCAAACCAGGAACGGGGAATTTATAAAACCATGGATGGGGGCAAAACTTGGAAACAGAAACTATTTGTCAATACCTCAACCGGAATTATTGATGTCGCCTGTTCACCAAACAATTTCAATATCCAATATGCGGCCGCTTGGGAAAAAGACCGTAAAGCTTGGAATTTTAAGGGCAACGGAGCGGCTTCCGGCATCTATAAAAGTGTTGACGGCGGGAGCAATTGGACTTTGATCACTGCGGAAGGAAGTGGATTTCCAACCGGGGAAGGCGTAGGTAGGATAGGCCTTGCAGTTTTTGATGATAATACGGTTTACGCTGTCCATGACAGCCAATTTCGAAGGGAAAAGCAGGAAAAGGAAAAAACAGACGAACTCACCAAAGAAGACTTTAGGTCCATGGATTCGGAAACCTTTTTGGCCTTGGATAACAAAAAATTGAACGATTATCTCAAAAACAATGGTTTTCATGAAAAGTACAAGGCTGAGAACGTAAAGCAGATGATCAGAATCGGAGCCGTAAAACCCATAGACCTGGCCAAGTATCTTGAGAACGCCAATTCCTTATTGTTCGACACTCCGGTTATTGGTGCAGAAGTGTATCGAAGTGACGATTCGGGTAGCAGCTGGAACAAAATGAACGATGATTACATCAACGACCTTTTTTATAGTTATGGGTACTATTTTGCCCAAATTCGGGTCGATCCCAGCAACAAGGATCGCATCTATTTGGCAGGAGTCCCCTTGATCAAATCCGAAGACGGCGGAAAAACCTATACTTCCATAGGAAAAGAAAATGTACATGCAGATCATCATGCGTTGTGGATCAACCCAGCAAAACCTGGACACTTGATCAATGGCAACGATGGGGGTATTAACATCTCCTACGACGACGGGGCACATTGGATGAAAAACAACACACCAAAAGTGGGACAGTTCTATGCCATAAATGTGGATCAAGAAGAACCTTATAATGTTTATGGGGGTTTACAGGATAATGGGGTTTGGAAGGGCGCCCACAACAGCAAGGAGGATTATGCGTGGCAGCAAAATGGAAAGAATCCTTGGCAGCGCATTATGGGCGGAGATGGTATGCAGGTTCAAATTGACCAGCGAAATTCCAATATCGTTTATACTGGATATCAGTTTGGCAACTACTATAGGCTAGACCTGTCCGAAGGCAAGCAGACGTATATTCAGCCCAAGCACGAACTCGGGGAAGCCCCATATCGATTCAATTGGCAAACTCCAATTCTTTTATCGGACCATAACAAGGATATTCTTTATTTGGGTGGAAACAAACTGCACCGCTCCCTGAACCAAGGGAAAGATTGGGAAGCCATATCTGGGGATTTGACCCAAGGCGGAAAACAGGGGAACGTGGCTTATGGAACTCTGACCACAATTTCGGAATCCCCGTTTAAGTTTGGTCTGTTATATGTTGGCACTGATGATGGATTGGTGCAGATATCCAAAAATGCTGGAGGCAGTTGGACAAACATTTCATCCTCACTTCCAAAAAACCTATGGGTAAGCGAGCTTGCCGCATCCAAACATAAAAAGGAACGTGTGTATGCCACCCTTAATGGGTATCGCTGGGACGATTTTACTCCTTATATATATGTAAGTGATGATTATGGCCAAAATTGGAAAAGCATTTCAATGGGTGTTCCCACCTCTCCTGTGAATGCACTGGTTGAGGACCCAGAAAACGAAAATTTACTTTTTGCCGGTACCGACAATGGGCTTTATGTCAGTTTTGACCGCGGTAACTCTTGGGAGCTCCTGCAAAATGGAATGCCCAATGTTGCTGTCCATGATTTGGTGATACAACCGAAGGCCAAACATCTTTTAGTGGGGACCCATGGTCGTAGTATTTACAAGGCCGATATTTCCATTTTGCAACAAATGAGTCCAGAGGCAATGTCCAAGGACTTGGTTGTTTTTGATTTGGAAACCATTAAACACTCCAAGTCATGGGGCAATCCTGGCTATACATGGGACAAACCCAATACTCCCGGATTGGATGTCGGTTTTTATTCGAAAAAAGCAGGTAGCTGTTCCGCCAAAATAACTACTGCCAATGGAACTATTGTAAGCTCAGCTGAAATGCCTGTTGATCGTGGCATAAATGTTTTGTCCTATGATCTGGCCTTTTCCAAAAAAGGAAAGAGCGATTTCCTAAAGCGTAACAAAATGAAGCTGAAGGAAGCCAAAAATGGAAAGACCTATCTCCCTAAAGGGAACTATGTTATCGAGATAACAGCTAACGGACAAACTGAAAAAACGGAGTTCAAAATAGAATAAATGCAATTATCGCTAAGCATACCGGCCTTATTGTTCCCTGCCATTTCACTGACGATGTTGGCCTACAACGCCCGTTATTTGGCCATAGCGGCACTTATTCGACAGCTGCACAAACAATATTTGGAGGAGGATTCCCAACCTTTGAAAAAACAGATTGAACAACTGCGCCGCAGATTGCGCATCATCAAAAACATGCAAGCTTCCGCCATAATAAGTTTTCTGCTCTCGGCGGTGACCATGTTTTTGATTTATGTGGAACTGAACTTTTGGGCCAACATCATTTTCGGAATCAGTCTGATTGCACTAATGGTTTCACTTTTATTATCCCTGATTGAAGTCCAACTTTCAACCAAAGCTTTGGGGATTCAATTGAGTAATATGGAAAAATAGCTGTTAGCCGTCAAAAATTTACCATTTAGTTGTTTTGAGATTGTGATTTAACCCCAAAGAATTTATAATTTTACCCTTTCCAACACTCTTTATTAGTGATTTAAACCATTGTTACTTTGGTTATGCAGCGTGTAAAAGAAATTGATTTTTTTAGGAATATCAGAGAAATCCGGGAATACGAATTCGGGGTATTTTATTTCTTTGACGGCTTGGTGATTTCCGAAATCAAGGAAGATGTGGTGTTCAATTGGACCATGGCGCAAAAGGCCATTGATGCTGCCTACGAAATCATTGGAAGGGACAAACCCATTGCCTATATTTCAAATCGTATCAACAATTATTCTGTTGTGCCCACGGATTGGATTAAGTTCTACACCAATCGAAACCAGCTTGAGTTCTATTCTGTGGTTGCCTATAATAAAGGTGGATTGGCCAGCTTAATCCTGGAGCGGATGTTCTTTCGGAATATCATCCAGCAATTCTCGGATCTGGACAGCGCCATTGCATGGAGCCTTTCCAAAATTTCCGAAGTGGAAAATAAAAAGGAAGTGCTGAAATAGTTACTGCCCTAGGTGAAAAAGGGCATCCCCCTGATTCACCACTGCCTGGTGGTTAATACAAAAAACATATCCGTCAAAAGGTGCCTTTATCTTCTTGTTCTTTTTGGCATAGGTATCGGTTAACAAACCCAAAGTCTGGCCCTTTGCCACTTTTTTTCCATTTTCTACCTCAGGAATGAACATCCCGGCCCTTGAGGCCCTGACCCATCGCTTTCGTTCCAAATGGATCGTTCTTCTTTTCTTTGAGGAGGAATTTTTGGGAAGCATGCCCAAATCTGCCAGCACATTATGTACGCCCCTAATACCCACTTCAATGCTATTTTCATCAAATCTCATGCTTTCTCCCGCCTCAAAAACAATGGTTGGAATTCCTTGTTTCAAAGCTGTTTTTCTAAAAGACCCATTGATCAATCTACTGGCAAAATAAAAGGGGGCATCAAAAGCCTCGGCCAATTCCTTGCTTTTATTATCTTCCAATGAATACCGTGTTTGGGGAAAATTATGCCGCTGCCCACCTCCGGTGTGCAGATCAATTCCGTAATCCACCTGAGGCAGTATCTGTGTTGTATAGGTATGCGCAATGCGACTGGCCAAGGAGCCTACCTTGCTTCCGGGAAAGCTTCGATTGACATCTTTACCGTCCGGTACATCACGTGAAAAATGAATAAATCCAAAAACATTGAGAATTGGCACCACGATCACTGCTCCTTTTTTTATTTGAAATACATTGTCTTGGAGCATACGGCGAACAGTCTCCACGCCATTGATCTCATCTCCGTGCAGGCCCGCTTGAACCAAAACCGTTGGGCCTGCTTTTTTCCCGTTGAACACATGAACAGGAATATGAATAAGGGTGCCTGTTGGTAAACGTGCAATATTGATTTGGACCAATTTATTTTGTCCAGGGGAAACGTCCTCCCCGTTAATGCGTATGATTTTATTTTCTCCTTCGCCGCCCATTTTTCTCAACAAATTGTATGATGTGCTTAGCTACATTAATACCGGTTGCCCCCTCTATTCCCTGGAGTCCCGGAGAGGCATTTACCTCTATGAGCACTGGACCCCTTTTTGACCGCATTAAATCAACACCCGCTACGCCAAGGCCCAAATACTTTGTAGCGTTTAAGGCTATAAATTGCTCTTTGGCTGTGGGTTTTATTGCGGTGGTATCAGCCCCTCTGTGCACATTGGACCTAAAATCGTCCAAATCACTGGTGCGCTTCATGCTCGCCACAACTTTGTTCCCAACAACTATGATCCTAATGTCCTCCCCGTTGGCCTCTTCGATATACCGTTGCAACAAAATACTGGTATCCATTTTATAGAGGGTATCGATGATGGATTTGGCCGATTTTTTGGTTTCCGCCAATATAACGCCCATTCCATGGGTACCTTCCTGCAGTTTGATAATGACCGGAGGTCCACCCAACAACTTGATCTGCTCTTCTATGTCATCGGGATTGATGGAGAAAACAGTTTCCGGGATTGGGATACCCTTTCTGGCCATAATTTGAAGGGTTCGCACCTTGTTCCGTGCCCTTGTAATCCCTAAAGATCTTGCCGTACTGAACACATTGTTCATTTCAAATTGTTTCACAATAGCCGCTCCATGGCGTGTTACCTTTGCACCAATTCTAGGAATAATGGCGTCAAACTCGTCGGTTACATTGTCATCGCCAAAAAAAATCTGCGGTTTGCCCTCACCCAATTTTACAGAGCACTTGGTATGATCGATAAGCTCTACATAATGACCTGCAGCTTGTGCTTCATCAACTATCCTTCGTGTTGAGTGCACATTAAGACTAACCGATAAAATGGCTATATCCAAAATCTTGGTTTAGTGTTTGAGAAACTTTGCCTCAATATCGCAAAAAAACAATCTCTCCCGACTATAAAAATTTATTTCCGAACCATCCATACAGTTTTGAGGGTCAATCAGGAACTATTGCGTAAGAAAAGGCAGGCGCAATCCTACCTTTAATTGTTCTCCATAGGACATGCCCTTTATTCTGATGACTTGGAACCTCTACAATAGTATCATTTTGGGAATTGGAACGCCTTTGGCCATGCTGAGCGCTTTTCGTATGTTTTTAGGTTGGAATAGACCATTGCACCGATACCTTTATGCCTTTATTCTTCTAGCTCTTGTGGTCATCCTACAAGTTGTTTTAATCGATATTGGATTGACAAAGACCTATCCTCTATTGCTTTTGTTCTATATGCCATTCCAGTTTTTATGTCCCGCTCTTTTTACCGCTTTTGCGTATACGTATACAGACCAACTGCATCTGTTTAAGAAGTACAAATGGTACTTTTTTGCCCCTTTCATCATTTTTTTTGGACTCTATTCCTTTCTTAAGATCAACGTAATAAATGGTTACGCTTGGATATCCGCCCAGACTGCGGCCAATATAGGGGCCGAGTGGGATGAAAACAGTGCCTTAACCCTATCCCTCCTAGCTGCTCTATGGAATTACCGTTTGCTCAAAAACTACGAGCGCGGTATGGGCAACCTTCCGCATCAGGTGGTATTGAGAAAGACCGAATGGCTCAAGACCATGTACTTGGTCATGGTGGTCTTAAGTCTACTCTGGCTTGGGGTCATTGTGGGCATCAAACTGATCGACTCTTGGTCTGGCCATGGTCCTTACTATCCACTTTGGGGCTTGTTCATCATATTCTATTATCTCCTTTTCTTCATGGGGAATCAACATTTGAGGATGGTACATAAGGAAAAGGAATCCCAAAGAAAAACCTTGGAATCCTTTCAACATAACTTCCAGGTATCTGAGCTTCAAAAGGTTTTTAACGAAACCGAAATACTATCCATCCAAGAAAGTCAGTCCGATGTCACCGAAATTCTGAGCTACTTTGCCACCTCTTTATTCGATAAAAAAAATGAGGATGAAGTGGTCTGGGACATCACAAAAAATTGCATTTCCAAATTGGGGCTGGAAGATTGCGTATTGTATATCTGGAATGACGCCAAGGGTACTTTACAACAAAAAGCGGCCCATGGTGAAAAGGAATTTGCGAATCGAAAAATCCTTAGTCCCATAGAAATCCCACTTGGCAAAGGTATTGTTGGTGCTGCGGCCCAAAACCAAAAATGGGAATTGGTGAATGATTTGGAGGCAGATACCAGATATATAGAAGATGATAAAAAAAGATGTTCAGAATTAGCGGTTCCGTTGGTTTATGAAAATCGATTGTTGGGGGTTCTGGACTCCGAAAATTCGGAAAAGAACTTTTTTAAAGAGCGGCACTTGCTATTGTTTCAATTGATCGCCAAATTGACCTCAACCAAATTGGGGCAATTGGGAAGTCATAAAACTTTTGAGCTGACAGATGACAACGTCCACTACCAAGAACTACTTCTATGGTTTGCAACAGATAAACCTTATCTAAATCCCTATTTGAGTCTATCAACGGTAAGTCAAAAGCTCAAGATAAGTGTTGGGTACCTTTCACAGATTGTCAACAAACTGGAGCAGACCAATTTTTCTGAGTTTTCGAACAAGCATCGTGTGGAAGAGGCCAAGCAAATATTGGTGAACCCCAGCTATTCTGGTTACACCATAGTTTCCATAGGACTTGAATCGGGCTTCAACTCCAAATCGGCTTTTTATACCGCATTCAAAAAATATACAGGTCTAACTCCATCCGAGTTCCGCCAAAGGCATTTGATCTTGTCCTGATTCTTCAAAATTGAAAGAAACGGGACTCCTCTTGCTCCGTCAAGTCCTAGGTTTACCCCAAATTTTAAACTTTATAATTTATGCAAACAAAAAAATTGTTTAGAACAATGTGTATGGCCCTTTACGGTGCTTTGGTTTTGGTATCCTGCTCCGCAGAGGATGGGGCAACCGGTCCTGCTGGACCCGCCGGGCCACAAGGAGAACAGGGACCTGCAGGAGCTGATGGGCAAGATGGTGCTGACGGTATGGAGGGAGAACAAGGTGAGCAAGGGGAAACTGGTGCCGCCAATGTCATCTATTCAGGTTGGATCGATTCTGGTTTTGATGATAACATCTTAACAAGTTCAGCCTCATTTTCAATTGCCGCACCTTTAATGACGGATGACATTATCAACGAGGGAGTAATTTTGGTTTTCGGGCGTTCCACGCCAGCTCCGGCAACCAATGATACTGATGTTTACGCACTTCCAATGGTTATTGGAGCCGCCCGACAACAGACCTACTACTATAGGGCTGAGACCGCTGGCCAGTTGGACATTGTAATGGCCACCAACGAAGAAGGCGAGCCTGCTGGAGTACCTTTCTTTGGGGAATACCGCTACATTCTTATTCCTGGAGAACAGCCGGCCACAGTATTCACCCTAAGTGAAAGTGGCAAAGAGCAGTCTATGGATATTACCAAAATGACTTACGAGGAAGTCCTGGACCATTTGGGTATAACTGAGTAGCCCCCTTTTAAAGTTCCCTCTTTTTACTAAATTTTTTTCCTTTTCTTCAAAAAACTAGGTAATCCGAACCTGCCAAAACCCAAAATTGTTTGATCTTTATAGCATCTTGATCCCATTTTCAAACTTTTCTTTCAACGCCAAGGTGTACTGCTTATAATCCTTCTAAATAAGACCGTATCCAAGGGTTAAAACTTGTTAAACATACGTCCGTGCCGTAAATTTGTAGGTAAAACCAGCACTGATGAGTGGATTGATAAAATCTTCGATTGCCCGTAAAGTTGTGATGGCACTTTCGGGTCTTTTTTTGGTTGTTTTCCTAACACAACATTTCGTAATTAACATCACCTCGGTCATAGACCCCGAGACCTTTAATTCCTGGTCCCACTTTATGGGATATAATCCGTTGGTCCAATTTATCCTGCAGCCCATTTTAATAGCCGGTGTTATCATTCACTTTGTTATGGGATTTATTCTGGAAATCCAGAATAAAAATGCAAGAGGCGTCAACTACGTAAAATACAAGGGAGGGGCCAATGCTCCTTGGGTATCTAGAAATATGATCTATTCCGGTTTGGTAGTACTTGCTTTTTTGGTGCTTCACTTCTACGATTTCTGGGTACATGAAATGGCGTACAAATATGTAGAGTTCCTTCCTGAGAACCCCGCGCGCTACCATGAGGAGACCGTAATTAAGTTTGCGCCCTTCTGGAGAACTATTCTTTACGTAGTGTCTTTTGGACTTTTAAGCCTTCACCTATGGCATGGGTTTTCCTCATCCTTTCAGAGTATGGGGTTGAACAATAAATACAGCCCCGGCATCAAGACTTTCACAAAAATATTTTCAGTGGTAATTCCCCTTGGCTTTGCTTTCATTGCCTTATATCACCACCTTAACCCAATAACACATTAATTATGGGCATATTGGATTCTAAAATTCCATCCGGTCCTTTGGCCGATAAATGGACCAAGCATAAAAATGATATTGATCTGGTCAATCCGGCCAACAAGCGAAATATTGATGTGATCGTGGTGGGTACCGGACTTGCAGGGGGTGCAGCGGCAGCCACCCTAGCTGAGTTGGGATATAACGTAAAGACGTTTTGTTACCAGGATTCTCCGAGACGGGCCCACTCCATTGCAGCCCAAGGAGGTATTAATGCCGCCAAGAATTATCAAGGTGATGGGGATAGCCCTTACCGTTTGTTTTACGATACGATTAAAGGTGGGGATTACCGTTCCCGGGAGGCCAATGTATACCGATTGGCGGAGGAGTCTGCAAATATTATAGATCAGTGTGTGGCGCAGGGGGTTCCCTTTGCACGTGAATATGGTGGGCTATTGGACAACCGTTCCTTTGGTGGAGTATTGGTTTCCAGAACATTCTATGCGAAAGGCCAGACCGGCCAACAATTGCTCTTGGGAGCCTATGCCGCCATGAACCGACAAATTAACCGCGGTAAAATCCAAGCTTATAACCGTCATGAAATGATGGATTTGGTATTGGTCGATGGTAAGGCAAGAGGTATCATCGCGCGGGATATGGTCACCGGAGAAATCCAACGGCATAGTGGACATGCCGTAGTTTTGGCCACAGGAGGTTATGGAAATGTATTTTTCCTTTCCACCAACGCCATGGGAAGTAATGTAATGGCAGCCTGGCGGGCGCACAGAAGAGGTGCCTTCTTTGCCAACCCATGTTATACCCAGATTCACCCAACCTGTATTCCGGTTTCGGGGGAGCACCAGTCCAAACTGACATTAATGTCAGAATCATTGCGTAACGATGGTCGGATTTGGGTGCCCAAACTCAAAGAGGATGCCGATGCCATTCGCACAGGAAAATTGAAACCTACCCAATTGGCAGAGGAAGAACGCGACTATTATTTGGAACGTAGATATCCGGCCTTTGGAAATCTTGTTCCCCGCGACGTGGCATCAAGAGCGGCCAAAGAACGTTGTGATGCCGGATTTGGTGTTAACAAGACCGGGGAGGCCGTTTATTTGGATTTCGCCTCTGCGATTGAGCGATACGGTAAAGAGAAGGCCCTTACTTCCGGAATAAAGGATGCAGATAAGGAAACTATCACGAAATTGGGCGAAGAAGTCATCGAGGCCAAGTATGGAAACTTGTTCCAGATGTACGAAAAGATTGTGGATGAGAATCCTTACAAAACCCCAATGATGATTTATCCGGCGGTGCATTACACCATGGGAGGTCTTTGGGTAGATTATAACCTTCAAACCACGATTCCTGGTTGCTACTGTGCCGGAGAAGCCAACTTTAGTGACCATGGCGCCAACCGTTTGGGAGCCTCTGCTTTGATGCAAGGTCTGGCAGATGGATATTTTGTATTGCCATATACCATAGGTGATTATCTATCCGATGATATCCGTACAGGTCCCATCCCAACGGATTCTGCCGAGTTTGAGGCTGCGGAAAAGGGAGTTCGCGATCGAATGGAGAAATTAATGTCCGGGACAGGTATCCACTCCGTGGATTATTACCACAAGAAATTGGGTAAAATCATGTGGAACAAATGTGGTATGTCCAGAAATGAGAAAGAACTTAAGGAGGCCATTAAGGAGATTGCCGATTTAAGAAAGGATTTCTGGGAGAACGTCAAAATTCCGGGTACAAGCAACTCAAAAAACCAGGAGCTGGAGAAAGCTGGAAGAGTGGCCGACTTTTTGGAATTGGGCGAATTGTTTGCCAAAGATGCCCTTCATAGAAACGAATCCTGTGGGGGACATTTCCGGGAAGAATACCAAACTGAAGAAGGAGAAGCCTTAAGGGACGATAAAAACTTCAAATATGTTGCGGCTTGGGAATTCAAAGGTGAGCCCAAGGATGCCGAACTACATAAAGAAGATTTGGTTTATGAAAACATCGAACTAAAGACAAGGTCCTACAAATAAAAAGCTATGAAACTATACTTAAAAATTTGGAGACAGAAGGATGCAAATGCCCAAGGTCAGATTGTAGATTATACCCTTGATGGGGTTGAGGGGGATATGTCTTTTTTGGAAATGTTGGATATCCTAAACGAAGAATTGGTCTCAAAAGGGGAAGAACCGGTAGAGTTTGACCATGACTGTAGGGAAGGTATTTGTGGAACCTGTTCACTACAGATTAATGGGGAGCCCCATGGCCCGGACAGATTGATCACTACCTGTCAATTGCATATGCGGAAATTCAATGATGGGGATACCATTGTTATTGAACCATTCCGCGCCAAGGCGTTTCCGGTGATCAAGGATTTGATCGTGGACCGGAGTTCTTTTGATAGAATACAGCAAGCCGGAGGCTACATCTCTGTGAACACCTCAGGGAATACAGTTGATGCCAATGCCATTCCTATTGAAAAACATGCAGCCGACGCCGCAATGGACGCTGCCACATGTATTGGTTGCGGAGCTTGTGTGGCGGCGTGTAAAAATGCCAGTGCCATGTTATTTACATCAGCCAAGGTTTCCCAATTTGCACTGTTACCGCAAGGTCAGGTAGAAGCTGCGGACCGCGTGCAAAACATGGTTAGACAAATGGACCTTGAAGGTTTTGGTAACTGCACCAATACCGGAGCCTGCGAAGTGGAGTGTCCAAAGGGTATTTCGCTGGAAAACATTGCCCGGATGAATCGCGAATATCTGTCGGCAAGCGTAAAAGGATAATTTTCATTCCTGCCTTGCAGGTACACCATATAGTAAAACCCAAATTCCATGAGGAATTTGGGTTTTTTATTCTTCAATAATTCTTAGGAGCCTCGCATTTTTATCCCACAACAGGATCTTCCCTTCACTACTTGATGTGATAATGAATTTGCCATCAGGACTCCAGTCCACACCCCATAGATAATCATCGGTTGATACCGATTCGGCTACAAGTTCACCTTCCCTAGACCATATCCGCAGCGCATCACTGGCACTGGCCAATCTTTTACCATCTGGATTCCATCTAATATTCCGGTATTCTCCTGTGCTTCCGTCAATTTTATTCAGCATGACCCCGTCCTCTTTCCAAAACTGCAGCAATTTGACCTCTGCCTTCTTCAAATCACCATAGTCGCCAACAGCGAAAAAATCACCAGATTTATGCCATTCTACACAAAGCAGAAAAGTCTCCACATTTCGGGGCTCAAAAGCATTTATTGTATCGCCATATTGGGTATAGATTCCTATCTGGGATCCTACCGTAACCATTGTGTTTTTGGTTGGATGCCAATCCAATCCAGTAACACCTTTGACATCCGCACGAAACCTACTTATCCGCTTTCCATTTAGAGTATAAACAGAAACCATTTTTTCCAGTTCTGAAACTGCAAGCATTTCTCCAGTATGATTCCAATCCAAAGCCCTAAAGCTCGATTCCAAATCCTCTAGAGCTATCCATTTTTCATTTAGAAGATCGAGTATTTTGGCTTTAAAAGTTCTCCCTTGGGTAATAACAGCCAAAAGGTTTTGGGTAGGATGCCATTTCAGCCTACTTAGCTGTACTCCTGGTATCGGGTATGTGCTCAACAGGTCAAAAGTCTTGGTATCGAATATTTTCAGTACGTCCTGATTACCCCCTGTCGCAATATATTCCCCATCTGGACTCCAAGCAATGGTCCACAGGGTCCCTTTATTCTCGACTTGCTGTTGACAGAAAATATTGGTCGCAGAGCATATCAAAAGAAAAAAGCAAAGTCTTTCCATTTAACATCCTGATGTGATAACCAAAACCACATCCAACTTAATAGCGTCGGAAATGATGCTCTCTTTTACGCTCCCCATAATCCCTTTGGATTCATATTGGATGCCCCAGCGGGTCCTGTCAATTACAAACTTGGATTTAAACACAAATGTCTTATCCCTTTCTTCTACGCTCATTCTAAAGTTAATGGGATGGGTAACCTCCTTTATGGTCAACAGGGCTTCGACCTTGATTTCGTCCTCTTCAACATAAAGGGCCTCAACAATCTTTAATTGTGCAATGGGATGGTTTCCCACATCGAAGAAATCTTCATCTTTTAGATGCGAAACCAGCATTTCATTGTACTTGCCATCTGTGTTTAGAATGGTATTCATGTCGGTCTCAAAATATCCGCCCATCACCATATCCCCAGACCAAAAAATTGTGCCTTTTGAAAACTTTACCGTGCCATAATGCTCATTGAATTGAAATAGTTTGGACCCACTCCAATTAATGACACTCTTTTCCGTGTCAATTTTTGTGCTACCTTGTCCATACACTGCGGCACCAAATCCAATGCCCATAACTAATAAGATGATTTTTTTCATTGTCTTGTTTTGGACAAAACTAGGTTTAGGCGACTCCCAAGAGGTGAAAAAAGTGTAAATGAAATGTAAAAAATTGCAATTTTTTGGATTGACAAAAACTGGTCATTAAATGAAAATCGCTCTCTACATCGGTACGGTTATTTTTGCGTTTGCCCTCTCGCTTGCGGTAACAAAAAATGAATCCAATTCTGAAGATGACACTTTTCCGAATAGGGTCAAGGTTGCCCTAAGAAATACAGGGAATACATTGTTACTTCAAAGTGGCGATTCTACCTCTTTGGTCTTTCCGGTAACAAAAAATGGCCCCAACACCTTTCAATTGACCTTTCAAATGAAATTGTCCATTGTCCCCGATAGCTTGGTCGCATCAGTCCATAAAAGTTTTAGAGCCATGAATTTGCCAAACGATTATTTGGTAGAAGTGGTGGATTGTAGCAATCTTGAAGTATCCTACAGTTATTCCATATCCAACAACGAGGAGAGCAATATTGTCCCATGTTTGGGCAGAAACCTGCCGATGAAGTGCTATACCATAAATGTTATCTTCCCAAACCCTCCAGAAATAAAGGAATCGCAAATACCTGCTCCATGGTATACCCTGGTTTTGTTTGGAACATTAGGCATAGGAATCTTTTTTTGGGTCAGACACAAAGAAAACGGGGAGATGGTAGAAACTGTGGAACGCACCCAGATTGGCAACTATACTTTTTATAAAGATCGGAACATGCTGGTCAAAGGCGATGTAAGCATACAGCTTACGGCAAAGGAAACAGAATTGTTACAACTGTTCTCGGATAACGTAAACCAAGTGGTAAGTCGAGATCAGTTGCTCAAGGAAGTCTGGGAAAGCAAGGGTATTTTTGTGGGAAGAAGCCTCGATACTTTTATTTCGAAATTGCGGAAAAAGTTTCAGGATGATGATAACATCAACATCCTTAATGTTCATGGGGTCGGTTACAAACTTGAAGTAGTCAAAAAACCCCGAAAATAGTATTCGGACATGTCCAATAAATATCCCAAAGACCGCATAAAAGTCCCTCGATTTAATGAGGAATCGGGCTTTTATACCACCCCAGAGCGTTCCAAGATCATGGGCAAAATCCGCGGAAAGAACACCAAACCCGAGCTGGCGTTTCGAAAAGCGCTATGGGCTTCCGGATATAGATACCGAATCGATTACAAGAAACTTATCGGCAAACCCGATATCGTTCTAAAAAAATACAAAACGGCCATTTTTATTGACGGAGAATTTTGGCACGGTCATAATTGGGAAGAACGAAAACTTAAAATAAAGACCAACCGCGAATTCTGGATTCCCAAAATTGAACGGAATATGCAGCGTGATGAAGAAGTGAACGAGGCTCTACTTGCCATGGGCTATACCATCTTCCGTTTTTGGGAACGGGATATAAAAAAGGATTTGGACACTTGCCTGCAAAAGGTGATCTTCCATCTTCAAAGCCAAAGACCCAAATGATAGATTCCAAACTTCCCAAGATAGGGACCACCATATTTACGGTAATTGGTCAACTTGCCCAACAGCACAGGGCCATTAACCTATCTCAGGGGTTTCCTAATTTTAGTCCGGACCCCGAGCTCATTGGCTTAGTCAACAAAGCCTTAAAAGAAGACCATAACCAATATGCTCCCATGCAAGGGACCATTGGCCTGAGGGAAATCATTTCGGAAAAAACGGAAACCCTATATGGCAGGTATTGGGACCCGGCTTCGGAAATTACTATTACCGCGGGTGCTACCCAGGCTATTTTTACCGCTATTGCGGCTTTTATAAAACCTGGTGACGAGGTTGTAGTGTTAAAGCCAGCCTACGATTGTTACGAACCGGCCATTGAGCTTTTTGGCGGAACCATTGTTCCTGTTCAACTGGAGGGTGTCGATTTCAAAATCAACTGGGAAACCTTCAATGCTGCGATTACTCAAAATACCAGGATGGTCATCATAAACACACCCCATAACCCAACAGGTTCCATTTGGTCAGAAGCGGATATGGTACAACTCCAAGCAGCTTTACAGGATACCTCCATTTTATTGCTCAGCGATGAGGTATATGAACATATTGTATTTGATGGTGCTCCACATGAAAGCGTTTCCAAGTTTCCAGACCTTGCCTCGCGGAGCCTTATCTGTTCCTCCTTTGGAAAGACGTTTCATGTAACCGGCTGGAAAATGGGGTACTGCATTGCTCCAAAAGAACTGATGAAGGAATTCCAAAAGGTGCACCAATTCAACGTATTTTCGGTAAACCATCCACCACAAATTGCATTGCAAGAGTATCTACGACGACCTGAACACTATCTTGAGCTCGGTGCTTTTTACCAGAAGAAAAGGGATCATTTTTTAACCGCAATCCAAAATTCAAGGTTTGGCATGCATCCTTCACAAGGAACTTATTTTCAATTGTTGGATTTTAGTGCCATCACCGATGAAAAGGATACGGATTTTGCTGAACGATTGATTAGGGAGTTTGGCATCGCAAGCATCCCGGTCTCTGTTTTTTGTACTGAAGGGTATGACCAGCGACTACTGCGTTTCTGTTTTGCCAAAACCGAAGATGTGCTGGATCGAGCCGCCGAAATCCTGAACCGTATTTAAATCCCTAGAATTGTCTTCTTACGATTTTGAAAATCTGCAGGACATCTTCCAACGCCAGTTCAAAATCTTGAAATTCTGGTGAGCTATTGAGATTATGACAGTTTACGCTGTTCTTTTCCGAATTGAACCCGGTGACTTGTTTACAAAGAATTCGATTTTTACAAACGAGCACATAAGGTTTGTTCAGCCAAGGTTCCACTTCCTTTTCGAACATTGACCTTTCCAATTCCTGGCCAAGGACCAGACATTTATTGGGAATGGAATCCATAGTGCCATTGTTCATGGAATCTCCTGTAATCTCAAATGCCATATAAGGGCTGTCATCAACATAATCTAGGACAAACCCAGTTTGGAAGGCGTTTTGTGAGGGTGTGTTGGCTAATACCCGTGTAATATATTCTTTTTGCTGTTCCATCAAGACCAAGGGGGACATGGCCAGATATTTGCCATGATCTAAGGGATAAAATACGTTCCCGTGCTTGGTATGGGGTTTCCGGTTTCTATACGAGCCTTGTGGATCATGGAATTCGTGGATGTAGAGCTCGGGAATCGTCATGTCAAAGAAGTCGGCAATCTTTTTTAGATTCTTCATGGGAATGTTGGCCTCCTTTCGCTCATAAAGCTGTACAGTTCTTAGGCTAACTCCAATTTCTTGCGCAAATTTTGATTGACTTATCCCTTTTTTTCTTCTCAATTCTTTTATGATGTGCATAAAATTACTATCTTGTGTAATATTTTTACGCCATGCCGCAAGTATAGCGTAGACTCAACCTCGCCCCTGTAATTCACTTACGATCAAATATAGAAAAAGGGAATTACTTCAACAGTTCAAATCATTTAATACAGTTAAAGCTATGGGAACACTCAAATCCTCTGACCTACTTATGAACAGTAACAAAATGTTTTCGAAAAATGACTACGGAAAACCTATTGGTGAGGTATTGTCCAACATCCTTAGACGCAATCTATCCAAAACGGACTATGCCAACATAGCGGCAAGGAGCAACATCAGTTTTTCAACCATTAGGGATGTTGTTTATCGTACCAATAGTCTGACCGAAGCCAATGCAGTGGCCATAAAATTACTGGTGCATGCAGCCTTTGAAAATTCCATTGCCTATAAACTGCAGGTGGAGGGAGACATTATGTTTTTGGATAAAATGCTAAAGATCTAAACGTAGCAGCCAATCTGTTTGTTTGTCCTTACCGATGTAATAGGGATGCGTGCCAAATTTTTTGAAGCCATAACGCTCATAGAATCGTATGGCTCCAGGATTATGCTCCCAAACACCTAGCCACAGGTAGGTGAGTGCCCTAGTCCTCGCAAGGGTTACCACTTTGTTAAGCATGGCCGCCCCAATTCCCCTGCCCTGATAGGAGCCCTGCACATAGATGCGCTCCAGTTCCATGGCATTTGGGTCCTTTACATCGGTCTGGGCTTCTCCAAGGTTGAGCTTGAAATACCCTGCCAAATGCTTGTCCTCAAACACAAAATAAAACAATGAATCTGCATTACCCAGCTCTTCGGATAACCTTGCTGAGCTGAAAGCCGAAGACATATAAGCCTCAAAATCCTTAGGGTTATTGTCCTTTTCAAATGCAGCACGGAAAGTATCCTGCGAAATTTGAACAAGTGCATCAAGGTCCGATGTCTGGCATCGACTGTAGCTTAGGGATAATTGACTTGCTTTCATCCCTCAAAATTATTCAAAAAAAAGAGCCTAACATAATTGTTGGCCCTCTGTATTTT
>JBCCUY010000004.1:0-29145 GCA_039196145.1 Bacteroidota bacterium | reverse complement strand
GAACAAACTACATCCCTCCATTTCCAATTCCCAGGTGAACTTTCCAAAGAAAACACTTAGAATAACCTATGCCTTGGAAGACTTTTCACTTAAGGGTTTGGTGCTGTTATTGAGCAGTATTGGTTATGAGCCCTATATTTCACTGGAAGAGTTTGACAAAAAGGATAAAAAAGCTGATCGTTCCCTGATTTATAAGTTGGGAGTGGCTGGTTTTGTATTTGGGAATGTAATGTTATTGTCTTTTCCCGAATATTTTGAGGTGGAGGAGTTTTGGTTGGAACAATACAAACCTGTGTTTCGATGGTTGATGTTTGCCTTTTCCTTGCCTGTTGTGTTCTATGCTTCCCGCGACTACTTCGTGTCTGCCTTTAAGGGGGTCCGCTCCAAACTCCTAAATATTGATGTCCCCATAGCCCTAGGGATTTTGACGCTTTTTCTTAGAAGTACGGCAGATATCATTTTTGATTTAGGCTCTGGTTTTTTTGATAGCCTTACCGGATTGGTATTTTTTCTATTGCTAGGGAAATACTTTCAACAAAGGACCTATGCCTTCTTATCCTTTGAGCGGGACTATAAGTCCTACTTCCCAATTGCCGTTACGCGTTTGAAGCGGAACAAATCCGAAGAAAATGTACAGATATATAAGGTGAAGGTGGGGGATAGATTGCTTATTAGAAGCAGTGAAATAATTCCGGTCGACTGTATCCTAATGAAAGGCAGCGCGGAGATTGACTACAGTTTTGTTACTGGGGAGTCCCAAGCGGTTTTTAAGCATTCTGGTGAAAAGTTGTTCGCGGGAGGAAAACAGCTTTCAGGGCCTTTGGAAGTGGAAGTGCTCAAATCGGTATCCCAGAGTTACCTTACCCAATTATGGGGTAACGCTGTTTTCTCCAAGGACAAAGCGGGTGCATTTCAAACTTTGACAGATAGCATTGGAAAAAGATTTACCGCAGCGGTATTGACCATTGCCATCTTGTCTACTGGCTTTTGGTTGTATTATGATTCGAGTATGGCCCTGAATGTTTTCACGGCGGTGCTGATTATCGCCTGTCCGTGCGCCATTGCCTTGGCGGCGCCATTCACTTTGGGAAATATGTTACGCATTTTTGGCAAACACAGGTTCTACCTGAAAAACACCAATGTTATTGAGCGTCTTTCCAAAATTGACACAGCGATTTTCGATAAAACGGGTACCCTTACCACTACGCAGAAGGATACCATTATATACGAGGGCGTGGAACTCACATCGGAAGAAACCACCTTGCTCAAAACTACCTTGAGAGCTTCAAACCATCCTTTGAGTAGATCCTTGTATGAACTACTCAAATCCAATGAGATAATGACCTTGGATGAATTTGAAGAGCATACGGGCCGTGGCATCCAGGGAAAAGCCAATGAACGTTCAATTCGGGTTGGTTCTCCCTCTTATGTTGGACAGCAAGGGGATGGGACCGCACAGGGTACTGCAGTTTATATAAGTGCGGACAAAGACTTCAAGGGGAAGTTCATCTTTAAGAACAGTTACAGACAAGGTATTCGGGAGTTATTTGGAGCATTGGGCAAAACCATGCAGCTAGGTATTCTATCTGGGGACAATGACGGGGAACGAAGGCAACTCGAAAAATTACTTCCTGTTAGGACGCAATTGCTTTTTGACCAAAAACCGGAGGACAAGCTGAATCACATCAAAAGATTGCAATCGGAACATCGGGTGCTTATGGTGGGCGATGGACTGAACGATGCAGGTGCGCTGGCCCAAAGTGATGTGGGCATTGCAGTTTCGGAAGATATCAATGTGTTCTCACCCGCCTGTGATGGCATTTTGGATGCGGCCAACCTAACGCAGCTTTCTAATTTCATGGCCTTATCGCGGAAGTCCATTCAAGTAATCAAGATGAGTTTTGTGCTCTCCTTATGTTATAATCTTGTGGGACTCTATTTCGCGGTCACAGGGCAATTACAGCCTGTTATAGCCGCCATTTTGATGCCTCTGAGCTCTATAAGCATAGTGCTTTTTACCACTCTAATGACCAACGTACTGGGAAGAAAACTAAATCAAACCTCCAAATCAGGCCAATGGTAAAAAAAATAATCTTGGGAATTCGGGAGCGGTTAGCACCAAATATGTTGACCCTTAGCATTGGACTGGTATATCTGTGGTTTGGGAGCTTAAAGTTTTTTCCAAGTATGAGCCCCGCCGAGGACCTTGCCAAAAATACCATCCATCAGCTGACATTTGGATTTTTATCTGATGGGGTGGCCATTAATTTATTGGCGATATGGGAAGTTACCGTAGGCCTTCTTCTGATTTTGAACCTATGGCTACGGAAAGTGGCACTGGTTGCATTGTTGCATATGATTTTCACCTTTACACCTTTGGTATTTTTCCCCTTAGACTCTTTTCAAGAACCTCCATGGGTACCCACATTGCTAGGGCAGTATATTGGTAAGAACCTCATCATTGTAGCGGCATTGCTAACGCTGCTCAAAGAAGATTATCGGAATAAATGATTAATAAATAAAAGCTGATATATGTCATTTTTTTGGCAAGACCCTAACAGTAGTTTTACACCATAATTCAGGTAGGTATGAGTGTTATATATGTGTTATTGGCCATAAGCATCACGGTTGCATTGGTGTTTTTCGCCGCCTTCGTATTCTCTGTTAAAAGCGGACAATACGATGATGCCTATACCCCTTCGGTTCGTATGTTGTTTGATGACGAGGTAAAGGCCGACTCGGACCAGCCAGAATCCAAAAAAGAAATCACACAAACTAAAAGATCAAACCAATAAATATGGAAATACAACAGTTTCGTTACGATAACAAAATCGTGCAAAAGTTTTTATACGCCACCATGCTTTGGGGCGTTGTTGGGATGCTGGTCGGATTACTACTGGCCTTTATGTTTTTGTTTCCCAACATTACTGATGGCATTTCATGGCTGAGCTTTGGGCGTTTACGTCCGTTGCACACCAATGCAGTGATTTTCGCATTTGTGGGTAACGCCATTTTTGCAGGGGTCTATTACTCTACACAGCGCTTGCTCAAAACCAGGATGTTCAGTGATGCGCTGAGCAACATCAACTTCTGGGGATGGCAGCTGATTATTGTGGCCGCCGCAATCACATTGCCATTAGGGTATACAACCTCCAAGGAATACGCCGAATTGGAATGGCCCATAGATTTGGCCATTGCCGTGGTCTGGGTAGTCTTCGGATGGAACTTGATCGGTACTATTCTTAAACGTAGACAACGACACCTTTATGTGGCCATTTGGTTTTACCTAGCCACCTTTGTAACCGTTGCCGTACTGCACATTTTCAACAGTTTGGAACTCCCGGTTTCTGCCTTAAAAAGTTATTCGGTATACGCTGGGGTGCAAGATGCCTTGGTGCAGTGGTGGTATGGACATAATGCCGTGGCCTTCTTTTTGACCACACCCTTTTTGGGATTAATGTACTACTTTGTCCCGAAAGCGGCCAATAGACCAATTTATTCGTATCGACTGTCCATTGTCCATTTCTGGTCCTTGATCTTCATTTATATCTGGGCCGGACCCCACCACTTGTTGTATTCAGCCTTGCCAGACTGGGCGCAAAACCTTGGGGTGGTATTCTCCGTGATGCTTATTGCACCTTCTTGGGGTGGTATGATCAATGGATTGTTGACCCTTAGGGGGGTGTGGGATAAAGTAAGAAGTGATGCTACCCTAAAATTCATGGTGGTAGCCATTACCGGTTACGGTATGGCCACTTTTGAAGGTCCTATGTTATCGCTAAAGAACGTAAATGCCATTGCTCACTTTAGTGACTGGATTATTGCCCACGTTCACGTTGGGGCCCTGGCCTGGAATGGATTCCTAACCTTTGGTATGATCTATTGGTTGGTTCCAAAAATGTTCAAGACCACCTTGTACTCTAAAGGCTTGGCCAATTTCCACTTCTGGATAGGAACTTTGGGAATCATTCTATATGCCCTGCCCATGTACGTTGCCGGATTTACCCAAGCCCTAATGTGGAAAGACTTTAACCCAGATGGCACCTTGGTATACGGTAACTTCTTGGAAACTGTAACCCAAATTATTCCTATGTACTGGATGAGGGCCATAGGTGGAACCATGTTCATTTTGGGAATGCTGATTATGGTCTACAATGTGATCGTTACCATAAGAAAAGGAAGTCGCGTAGAGGACGAGCTGGCAGAAGCACCTGCTTTGACAAGGGTTTCCAAAAGACGTGTGTCCGGGGAAACTTTTCACAACTGGTTGGAAAGAAGACCTGTACAGCTTACCATTTTGGCCACAGTTGCCATTTTGATTGGAGGGATCATTCAAATTGTGCCCACCATTCTCGTAAAATCCAATATTCCCACGATCACCAGTGTCAAACCGTATACGCCATTGGAATTGGAAGGCCGCGACCTTTATATTCGAGAAGGCTGCGTGGGATGTCACTCCCAAATGATCAGACCTTTTAGAAGCGAGGTAGAACGCTATGGTGAGTATGCCAAAGCTGGTGAATTTGTCTATGACCACCCTTTCCTTTGGGGAAGTAAGCGTACCGGACCGGATTTGCTTCGTATAGGCGGAAAATATTCGGACAACTGGCATTTGAACCATATGTACGATCCACAAAGTACCTCTGCAGGATCCATCATGCCGGCATACCAATGGTTGGTAAGAAACGAGCATGATCGCAGCGGAGTGGAAAGCAAAATGCAAGCTATGGTAAAACTGGGAGTGCCTTACTCTGAAGAGGAGATTGCCAATGCCCAACAATCCATGGCTACCCAAGCTGAGACTATCGAGAAGAACTTGTACACAGATCCAGAATTTGTAAAGACCTATGAAGCGGACAAGGAATACGCCAAGGAGAACGGCGAGGATTTTGTGGAAATGCGAAACCGTGAAATCGTGGCGCTGATAGCTTATTTACAACGCTTGGGAACGGATATCAAGGTGCAGGAGACCGAAGAATTATTATCACAGAACAAAGAGTAAAAAGCTGGAAAGATGTTGAAATTCGTAAAAAACCATATGGAAAGTATCGATGGAATAGCAAGCTATCCCATGATATCATTAATGATCTTCTTTGTGTTTTTTGTTTTGTTGTTTTGGTGGGTTTTCACCGCAACCAAGGAACATATCAAAGAGATGGGCGAACTGCCTTTAGATAACGATCAACCTAACAAACTATAATATTATGAGCACAAGAACACCTTGGTGGATCCGTATCCCGGTACTATTCTTTTTAATCTTCGGATTAATGGAATACTTTATAGACTCTGGAGACAAACCCGCAATTATTGAATATCCAATAACGCAGTTTTTCCTGTTGTTGGTGCTGATGATTTTGATTGCTATAGAGCTTATTTTAAAGTCTATTGAAAATGTGATGTTCCAAACCCTTTCCGAGGAAGCAAAGGAAAGATATCTCGCTGAAAAGGAAAGGAAAAGGGAATGGACATGGGCCAAAAATATGTACAGGCGCTTGACCAAGAGCCGTGAGATTGAAAGGGAAAGTGAGATTATCATGGACCATAATTATGACGGAATCCGGGAGTTGGATAATGTATTGCCGCCCTGGTGGGTGTACCTATTTTATGGCACTATAGTTTTTGCCGTAGTTTATTTGGTGCGTTTTCACATCATGGGGGATTACGATCAGGCCCTGGAATATGAACAGGAAGTAGTCGCAGCAAAAATAGCCATTGAAGAGTATAAAAAGACCGCTAAAGACTTGGTGGATGTTAATACCGTGGAATTTCTTTCGGATGCGTCAGATCTTAGCGCAGGGGAAAAGATATTCACCACAAATTGTGTGGCCTGTCACATGGCCGATGGTGGTGGTGGAATTGGTCCCAACCTAACGGATGAATATTGGATCCTTGGGGGAGGTATTAAGAATGTTTTCAATACCATATCCGAAGGAGGTCGTGATGGAAAAGGAATGGTGGCATGGAAACAAAGTTTAAAACCTGCCGAAATCGCACAGGTGGCAAGTTATGTATTGACCATGGGAGGAACCACTCCAGCAAATCCAAAGGCAGCTGAAGGGGAGATTTGGATCGACCCGGATGCCCCAGAAGAGGAAGAGACTGAAGAAGCACCCATGGAGCAGGTCTCGGACTCCACAGATGTGGCCATGAACTAGTTTTCATTAATTGTCTCCCCTAATTTAGGGGAGATGTCCGAAGGACAGAGCGGTAAACAAAATTGCGATGGAAGAAAATTTTAGGGATTCCATAGGTACTATCACGGATGACGGAAAAAGAGCTTGGATCTATCCCAAAAAGCCAAGTGGGGATTTCTACAAGTATCGCAAATACGTTAGCTATGCCCTATTGCTTTTCCTGTTTGCCTCGCCGTTTATCAAGATAAAAGGGCACCAGTTTTTACTGCTCAATGTGGTGGACAGAAGGTTCAATATTTTTGGTTTTCCCTTTTGGCCGCAGGACTTTCACCTTGTGGTAATATCCATGATTATCGGGGTGATTTTTATTGCACTGTTCACAGTGGCCTACGGCCGCATATTTTGCGGATGGATTTGCCCACAGACCATTTTTATGGAAATGGTGTTCCGAAGAATAGAATACTGGATTGATGGGGATAGGGGTGCCCAACAAAGGCTGAAAAAGTCCCCTTGGAACAGAAAAAAAATCTGGAAACGCTCTTTAAAATTGACCCTATTTTTTATCATATCCTTCTTGATAGCCAATGTGTTTTTGGCCTATTTGATCGGGAGTGATAAACTGATAAGATATGTAATCGATGGTCCAATGGCCCATCTGGGGACTATGGTCCCCTTACTGATTTTTACAGGGGTCTTCTATTTTGTCTTTGCATGGTTCAGGGAACAAGTTTGTATTATAGCATGCCCATACGGAAGGTTGCAAGGGGTGCTTTTGGATGATAAGTCCATTGTGGTGGCCTATGACCATAAACGTGGGGAAGGAGAAAGCGGAAGGAAAAAATTTCGGAAAAACGAAGACCGTGATGCTTTGGGGCATGGGGATTGTATTGATTGTTTCCAATGCGTTAACGTTTGCCCTACGGGAATAGATATTCGAAATGGAACCCAACTGGAATGTGTAAACTGTACGGCCTGTATTGATGAATGTGACCATATCATGGAGAGCATTAATAAGCCCAAAGGACTGATACGCTATGCCAGCGAGGACGAAATCAACAAGAAAGCCAAGTTTAGGTTTACACCCCGTATGAAAGGCTATACGGCCGTTCTGGCTATACTGACAGGGATTTTGATTGGGATGTTGTTCTTGAGAAATGAGTTGGAAGCCAATGTTTTGAGGCTGCCAGGTCAGTTGTACGAGCGAAAGGAAAACAACATGATTAGCAATGTTTATACCTATAAGCTGGTAAACAAGACCACTAAGGATGTGGAAGATGTGAGTTTCAAGTTACTTTCGCATAAGGGACAGATCAAACTGGTGTCCATGAAGAGTTTTGTTGTACCTGCGGAAGAATTGGCGGAGGGAACTTTGTTTATAGAGATTAACGCATCTGCCCTGACAGGAGATAAGGATAAATTAAAGATTGGGGTGTATAGTGGGGAGAAATTGATAGAGACCACTGTGACCCAATTCTTGGCACCAAGAAGTTATAATTGACCATTGGCATAAAACTGAAAAAATGAAAATAAACTGGGGAACGGGAATTGTACTGGCGTTTGTAGCTTTCATTAGCTTTATACTCTATTTTGTAGTGCGGATGAGTATGGATGATAGTGCCAACCATGATTTGGTGACCGATGATTATTACAAGCAAGAATTGGCCTATCAGAACGAAATCGACGCTTCCAATTCGGCTTCCAAAATGAATGCCAAATTGAGAATCAAGAAAACCGCGGATGGATTGACCGTGGTTTTTCCAGAACGGTTCGATCCTAAAAAAATAAAAGGCCTAGTGTCCCTTTACAGACCGTCCAACAAGCATTTGGATATAGACTTTCCTATAAGTTTGTCCAATACACATTTGCTCATACCTGACAATAGCTTGGTGGGCGGTCGCTGGGACATTACTGTAAAGTGGACGTATGAAGGTAAGACCTTTTTGCATAAAGAAAAACTGACCTATTAACTATGTTACTATCGGCATTGGCATTGGGATTTTTGGGAAGCTTGCACTGCTTGGGCATGTGTGGCCCCATTGCTTTTATGTTGCCGCTGGACCATCATAACATTGCAAAAAAGACCTCCCAGGTCTTTACCTACCATTTTGGCCGAATGTTGGCCTATGGCAGTATTGGGGTGGTGTTTGGTTTTTTGGGAAAAGGACTTTCCCTTTTCGGTATGCAGCAAAAACTGTCTATAGCCATGGGGGTACTTATGATAGTGCTGGTTTTAATTCCGGCCAAGACCTTCAATACCAATATCGTTTCCAAACCCGTGTACAGATGGTTGGGAAAGCTAAAATCAAGATTAGGGGCAGAATTGAAGAAAAAGACTCCCGATACTTTTTTGACCATCGGATTTCTTAATGGATTCCTACCTTGCGGTTTGGTCTATATGGCCTTAATTGGGGCATTGGCTGTGGGAAATCCATGGCAAGGAGGGCTGTATATGGTCCTTTTCGGAATGGGAACGGTTCCTTTAATGACAGCTACGGTATTTTCCCGTAACTTAATAGGTAATTCAATCAAGTCAAGAATTAGAAAACTGATTCCAGTTTTTGTGATTCTAATTGGGGCTTTATTCATTATTCGTGGCCTGGGACTGGGAATTCCATATATGTCACCCAAGCAAATACAGACCCCTACGGCATCATCGACCATTGAATGCCATCAACCTTAAAAATTAGAAATTGTGAAAATAACATCGGCAGAAGAGGCGGTTGGAATTGTAAAATCTGGAGACCGCGTTTTTATCCAAGGTGCGGCTATGACACCAAATGAAATGATTGAAGCCCTTTGCGAACGGCATAAGGAGCTAGAGCACGTTGAAATTGTCTCCATTCATACTGAGGGAAGTGCACCCTATACTGAGAAACCCTATTCAGAATCCTTTACTCTTAATTCGTGTTTTGTTGGCGGGAATGTTCGCAAAAGTGTAAATACACCTGATGCGGGATACATTCCTATTTTTCTAAGCGAAATACCATGGTTGTTCAAACGGAACATTTTACCCCTGGATGTGGCCATTGTGCAGGTATCTAGCCCTGATAAACACGGGTATTGCTCTTTGGGTGTTTCGGTGGACGTTGCCCTGCCTGCAGTTCGTACGGCCAAAAAGATTATAGCACAGATCAATCCTCATGTGCCCAGAACACATGGAACCGGAATAGTTCATGTGGATGAGATTGCGTTTGCAACAGAGGTAGATAGACCCATTCACGAACACAGTCCTGGGGTCATTTCCGACATAGACCATGAAATAGGGGTCAATGTAGCCTCTTTGATCGAAGATGGAGCAACGCTCCAAATGGGTATTGGGAATATCCCCAATGCGGTGCTGGACAATTTGGGCAATCACCAAAGACTGGGTATTCATACCGAGATGTTTTCTGATGGTGTTTTGCCACTCATTGAACAAGGTGTGATTACCGGGGAGGATAAAATCGTAAAAAAGGGCAAGATCGTGAGCTGCTTTGCGGTTGGCTCTGGAAAGCTGTATGATTTCATTGATGATAACCCAATATGTGATTTTCGGGATTCCGGATATACCAATGACACGGCTAGAATTCGAAGAAACCCAAAGGTGACTGCAATCAATAGCGCCATAGAAATAGACCTTACCGGCCAAGTTTGCGCGGATACCATAGGGAGTTACCAGTTTTCTGGTGTGGGCGGACAAATGGATTTTATACGGGGTGCATCGCTTTCGGAGGGGGGCAAGCCCATATTTGCCATGTCCTCTGTTACCAAAAAAGGAGTTTCCAAGATCGTTCCCTTTTTAAAGGAGGGTGCTGGGGTGACCACCACGAGGGCCCATGTGCATTATGTAGCTACTGAATTTGGAGTTGTGAACCTATATGGGAAAAACTTGCAACAACGGGCCAAGGCATTAACTTCCATAGCTCATCCCGAACATCGGGAAGCTTTGGAAAAAGCATCCTACGAAAGATTTAACGGAAGGTAGATTATACAATGCCCAGACCCAAGACCAAAGCGGAGCTTCTTTCCCAAAGCACAGAAAATTTGGACAAGCTGAATGGATTTATCAATTCCTTATCCGAAGAAGAACAGCTGCGTGATTTTGCAATACCAACTATGAACCGGAATGTAAGGGATGTGCTTGCCCACCTGCACCATTGGCATCTGATGTTTTTGGGTTGGTACACCGATGGGATGGCCGGAGGTACACCGGCAATTCCTGCTGAGGGTTACAATTGGAGAACATTACCAGATCTCAACAGGGAAATCTGGAAAAAATATCAGGAGAACAGTCTTGATTCGGTCAAGAAAATGTTTTCCAATACGCACGTTGAAGTGACAAACCTTGTTCAGAAACATTCCCAGGAAGAATTATTTAAAAGGAAAAAGTATCCGTGGACGGGAAACAATGCCATGGCAGCCTACATCATTGGGGTGCTGTCCAGCCACTATGTTTGGGCCTTAAAACTTATCAAGAAAGGGAAAAAACAAAAAAAAGGGGGAAATTAAAATCTCCCCCTTTCTCCGTAAAACCCAATCTAAGTTGCCAATCAGATTTTAAAAGTTACAACCGCCGTGTTGGAATGATTGGCAATATTTTCGCCTATGCTTCCCATAAAGAAATGGGATAGGCCCCTTCTACCGTGGGTGGGGATACCAATAAGGTCAGCTGCAATGGACTCGCTATAGTTCAACACGCCTTTTTCAACGGTATAGTCGTTATAGATTTCCACTTCCAGACCCAATTTTGCGAGATTTAGGAATTTGGAAACACGGTTGTAGATATCCTCGGTACTCAGGAACTCATCTCCCGGGGTGTTAATGTACACCAGGTGCAATTTGGATTCAAATGTTTTAGCCAAGTCAATGGCTTTTGCCAGTGCAGGAATATTTTCATCTTTAAAATCACAGGCAAAAACAAAACGTTCTGGCCTAAACTTTTTGATATCGCCTTTGATGACCAAAACTGGAACTTCGGAGGTGCGTACCACTCTTTCGGTGTTGGAGCCGATAAAAATTTCCTGAAGGCCGTCAGTTCCGTGTGAGCCCATTACAATGAGGTCGGCCTCGTGCTTTTCAGCAACCTCGCTCACCTCATTGAACACTTTATAATGTTTGATTATGGGAATGATTTTTATGCCCTTTAAATAAGGTTTGTCCAAAAAATCATTAAATCGTTTCTCCCCAATTTTTATAAGGTGCACAACCTGTTCTTGGGAAACATATCCAGATTCGGACATGATGGCGGGTGAAAGCTCCAACATATGAAGGACCAACAATTCTGAATCGTGCTCCTTAGCTATAGTGGCGGCCACCTTGAGGGCCTTTTCGGACTGCTCAGAAAAATCTACGGGTACAATTATACTTTTCATAGGATTCGGGTTTTTAAAGGTTAAACTGTCATTGAAAACAATCGAGTCTCTGGTTTTTTTCTGTGCAACTTCAGGTCAAAGGCCATACTGATGTTCCTTATGAACGGCCTTCCTCTTTCCGTTACCCTGATCTGGTTGGGGCCTATAATGACCAATCCATCCGCTTCCAGCTCCGATAGGTTTTCTATAATTTTTTGAAAATCTGCTATTCCGGTTTCACCATACCTCCACTGCGTCTCAAACCGGCACATCAAATTCAATATATGCTTTCGAATAGTTTCATCTTCCTCATTCAGAATATGGCCTCTGAAAATTGGGATTACCCCATGATCAACAAGATGTTGGTATTCCTCTATGCTCTTTACGTTTTGGGCAAATCCGTACCAGCTGTCACTGATACTTGAAACTCCCAAACCTACCATCAATTGGGTTTTGGATGGGGTATATCCCATGAAGTTTCGGTGCAGGGTTCCGGTTTCCAAAGCTTGGTACAATGTATCGTTCGTTAGGGCAAAGTGATCCATGCCCACATCTTTATACCCATAGTCAGTAAGTAGCTTTTTCCCTAGCTCGTACTGCTGTTTTTTCGTTTCCGATTTGGGGAGGTCGGAATCCTTATAGCCACGTTGTCCGTTACCTTTCATCCAAGGTACATGGGCATAACTGTAGAATGCGATTCGGTCCGGACGAAGTTCGTTCGTTTTTACAACGGTTTCCTGTACATTTTTCAAGGTCTGGAATGGGAGACCGTAAATAATATCATGTCCCACTGAGGTATACCCAATTTCCCTTGCCCATTCGGTAACCTTTTTTACATTTTCAAAGGGCTGTATTCTGTTAATGGCCTTTTGTACCGTGAGGTTGTAATCTTGCACACCCAAGCAGACTCTTCTAAACCCCACATCAAAAAGAGCCTGCAGGTGTGCTTTGGTTGTGTTATTTGGATGTCCTTCAAAACTGAACTCGCTTTCCTCGGATTTCTTTCCCCATCGCAATAGCCCATTTATGAGGAGCGTAAGATGTTCGGGCGAGAAGAAAGTTGGCGTTCCACCACCAAGGTGGAGTTCCTTAATCAAGGGCTTTGACTCCAGTAGGCCACAGTACAGTTTCCATTCTTTTAGAACTGTTTTGATATATGGAAGCTCCAGCTCATGTCTTTTGGTAATTCGTTTATGACATCCACAGAAGGTGCACATACTTTCGCAAAACGGCAGGTGGATATACAAACTTATCCCATCGCTCTCGGATTCCTTATAGGCTCTAAGCACACTACTTTTCCACTTTTTTCCGGAGAAATGATCTTGGTCCCAATAAGGTACGGTCGGATAGCTGGTGTAGCGTGGTCCTGGGACGTTATATTTTTGAACTAAGTGACACATCGGGGTTTAGATTTATAAATCAAAATTACCCTTGGGCGCTGGCAAAAAACATGATAATTGTCAGTCTGGACTCAAATCCAAACTGACAACAATCATATTTTAACAAAAACCCCCTTTGTAGTTTTATTCCATCTGAATACAACCTGAAGTTCTTTACTATGGGGGAGCATATTTCCGCAAGCAAATTTGATCAGAATGAGCGCAAGGCCTTCGTACAACATCTGCTAGATGACATAAAAGCGTTGGAGCATCTGCTGTCACAAAACTTAATTGAAGATGATATCGTGCGCATTGGCGCTGAGCAGGAAATGTGCCTGTTGGATTCCGCATATCGCCCATCGGGATCGTCAATGACCTTATTGGACAACCTTAACGATTCTCATTTTACCACGGAATTGGCCAATTACAATATAGAAGCCAATCTGGATCCTTTTGAACTCAGGGAGAATTGTTTTTCAGAAGTTGAGAAGCAGTTGACAACCTTGCTGGAAAAGGCTGAGAGTGAAGCTGGGAAACTTGGGCTTAAAATTCTCTTGGCCGGGATCTTGCCTACCATAAGCAAGAGCGAATTGGGAATTGATTTTATGACACCCATCCCAAGGTACCATAAATTGAACGAGGTGCTTAAACAATATCGTGGAGACCATTTCTCCTTAAAGATTCGGGGAGTGGATGAACTCACACTTCGTCATGATTCGGTACTTTTTGAAGCCTGTAATACCAGTTTTCAGTTACACCTTCAAATTCCTCCGGAAGACTTTATTTCGAGTTATAACTGGGCGCAGGCCATAGCGGGTCCGGTACTTGGAGTATGCGCCAATTCGCCATTACTGATGGGTCGGGAGTTGTGGAAAGAAACCCGTATAGCCCTGTTTCAGCAAAGTTTGGACACACGAAAATGGTCCTATGCACTAAAAGAACAGGCAGCCAGGGTTGGGTTTGGCAACTACTGGCAAAAGGAATCCGTAGCAGAAATATTCAAAGAGGATATCTCTACACACCGAATTGTATTGACCAAACCCATTGCCAAAAACTCATTGGAGGTTTTGGAGCATGGTGCAATTCCTAAGTTGGAAGCCTTGAATCTATATAATGGAACGGTTTACCGTTGGAATAGGCCTTGTTATGGTATTGGAGGAGGGAAACCTCATTTGAGAATTGAAAATCGGTATATCCCATCGGGTCCTTCGGTTATAGATCAAATGGCAAATTTTGCCTTTTGGGTCGGATTGATGGTGGGCAGACCAGTACAGTTTGATGATATGGCCAGTGTAATGGATTTTAAGGAGGCCAAGCACAATTTTGTAAAATCGGCCATTACCGGTCGGCAAACGGTGCTTTCATGGATGGGAAAGACCTTGACACTGAAAAAACTTATTCTGGAAGAGTTCCTTCCCATTGCCCATCACGGTTTAACAAAATATGGAGTAAGCACCGATGATTGCGACCGTTTACTGGGAATCATAGAACAACGGGTCAAAAAGGGAACTGGCGCCGAATGGCAGGTTAAAAACTTTAGGAACCTTAGAAAGCATATGAAAATGGATACGGTCTTGGTGAAATTGACCGAAGCTATGTACCAGAACCAACAGTCACACCTACCTGTGCATGAATGGTCTTTGATCGAAAGAAAGTCCAAGAAGAAAGAAGCTTACAAATGGGTGGACCAGATTATGTCCACCAGACTGTACAAACTATATGAAAATGACTATGTAAATCTGGCACTGTCCATTATGACCTGGAACAATATCCATCATATTCCGGTTGAAAATAACAAAGGCGAGTTGGCCGGACTGCTTACCTGGAGTCATCTTTCCACTTTGGAAAAGGATTTGGTTGAAAATAACTCCCGCGTTTCCGATATCATGATCAAGAAAGTGGTAACGGTCCAACCCAGAACTACCATTGCCACCGCCAAAAAATTAATGGCAGATTATCAAATTGGTTGCCTTCCTGTCTGTGTTGGTTCGCACTTGGTAGGTATTATAAGCAAAGTGGATTTATAGCTATGTCAAAAGTCTACAGCTCAGCCCTTGGGGAATCCATAGAAATAGGACGTGTCATTGGACATTTGTCAGGGAACAATCCGGGGCCGACAGTGGTATTTTTTGCCGGAATACATGGAAATGAGCCGGCAGGGATCTTTGCTCTTAAGCACGTATTGAATGAGCTTCGGGTAAGACAGCCCCCTATTTATGGACAGATTTATGCCATTGCGGGAAATCTAAAAGCGCTACAGTCAAATGTTCGCTTTACGGAAAAAGACCTCAATCGGATTTGGACGGCTCAGGAGATCGATCAAATCATAAATGATTTGGAAAATCTTGGTCCCGATGAAGCAGAACTTTATGAACTATATTTACTGCTTCTAGAAATCCTGGGTCAAGAAAAGGCACCCTATTATTTTATTGACCTTCATACTACCTCCAGCGAAACCTCGCCCTTCATTGTTCTGAACGATAGTTTGTTAAATCGTAAGTTTGCCTCCAATTATCCCCTGCCCATCATATTGGGAATTGAAGAATACCTAGTAGGGGCCCTACTGAGTTATATTAATGAACTTGGCTATGTTTCCTTGGGTTATGAAAGTGGACAGCACGATGATATCTCATCCATACGAAACAGCATCGACTTTATCAATTATACTTTGAGTATTTCAGGGGCGGTTCAACTTGGTACCCCCGTGTTGAGTGTACTGGAACAGCAGATTTTGAATTCTGCCCCTACGGCGAATACCTTCTACGAGATCTACTATCAACATAGGATAACCAAAGACCAAAATTTTAAGATGCTGCCCGGCTTTAAAAATTTCCAGATTATCCCGAAGGGAAGGGATATCGCTGAAGAAAACAATAAGCCCCTGGTAACCCGCAGAAAACGACAGATCTTTATGCCGTTGTACCAAGAGTTGGGAGGTGAGGGCTTTTATTTTATAAGGACAATTCCAAGAATCCTGTTATTGATTTCCAAGGGACTTAGATGGTTTAGGGTGGATGGTCTGTTAGTGTACCTTCCCGGTATCCAATGGGCTTCGTTGAAGAAAGATGTACTGCTTGTGGATCAACGCATCGCGCGTTTTATGGCCAAATCCTTCTTCCATTTGTTGGGCTACCGTACCCGTGAATTGGACAAGACCCACTTGGTTGTTAAAAATCGGGAAGCCGCTTCGCGGAATTGGGAATACAAGAATTCAAAATGGTACTAAAAAAAGCTCCCAAACATAACGTTTGGGAGCCAAAGAACAAGTTAAATAAAACTACCGCTTCATTACAAAGCTGATAGGAATGGCGTAGGTCACTTTAACCGCTTTACCACGTTGCACCCCAGGTTTAACCTTGGGTAGTGTTGAGATTATTCGTACTGCCTCTTTTTCCAACAATCGATCGGGCCCTCTTTTCTGGATGTTGGTCACCCTACCCTGTGAATCGATTACAAATTGAACAAAGACTTTTCCGGAGATGTTCATTTCCAAAGCTGCTGTTGGATATTTAAAAGTGTTTTTTACATGCTCCTGAACTTTTTGGTTAAAGCATTCTTTACGTTCTTCTTCTGATGCTAAATCTTCGCATCCGGGAAAGACAGGTACATGTTCAATAATTGCAAAGGGCACAATTTCTTCTTCCTCTTCCTCCTCGACCATTACATCGTCAATTTTTACGATGGCATCCTCAATAAAGGCATCTTGGTTACTTTCTGTACTCTCAATTATGGTTTCCTCGATGTCCTCCACATCTTCCACAATTTCTATAACATCAGGTGCGGAAGGTGGTGGTGGGGGAGGTGTGGTCTGCACAATTTCGGTAACGGGTACATCCTCTTTTAAATCGTCCATAACATGGACAACGTCCGAAACGTGGGCTTCTTTCTCGTAGGTCTTGACCTCAAATGATTGCCAGGTAACAAATAAAACAGAAGTTAAACCTATCATAAAATATAGGCTGCTATTGCGGCCTATGTCAGCATTAGGGTTCTTTTTGGGTTTCATGACTTTTCTTATTTAACTGAAATAAAATTAGTGTCATTGAATATCAAATAACATGATATAAATCAGTTTCATTGAAATACTGATAATTTTAACGCCCAAAATTTGGTTAATTATCAATCTGTGCAACTTCGCTAGCCGTAAAATCCAATTTAAAGTAAATACCCATTCGAACGGCACCGAATTGTGAGGTCCTGAAGTGGTTTTTTAAAAGACCCAGATCGATTTGGATGGATTCCGAAAGCGTTTGTCCAACCCCTATAAAAAAACGATTTTGATTGAAGGCATGTCCCTTCGTATTCAAGAAGATCTCGTTGCAAGTTTTAAAGTATAGATCACCTTGTATGGGCGTCTTGTATTGAAGCCTATAGCGAACCCTGTGGTTAAATTCGGTGCTCTTGTTATTGCGGATCCACCGATGTTCCAATCGCCAACGATGAGAAAAAGCATGTCGTTCTTGATTCGAGAACACGGAAAATTCCTCATACACCCAAAATTGTGAGGTCACGGATATGGCATCATTATCAGTAAATGAATTGGCATTAAGAAAAGCGATTCCCGGCGTGAAAACTGTTGATGGACCGGTCTTGTAGGAAATACCGGTTCTAATAAAGGAGAAATCGTAAGTATCAAATGCATCCCGGTGTTTTAAGATACCGGCCAATGGGATGCTCCAGTTCTCACCAATTTTTCCCACTCCAGAAAACTCGAGCCAGGAACCTGAACGGTTCTCATCAAAGTTCTGTCCAATTGAAATGCAGGTGAAGAACAAAAAAAAGAGAAGTGTCAGGCGTTTTGCATACACCATTTCCAAGTGGTTTTGGAATTAAGTCACAAAGTTTGGCATTTACCAGATAAGGGAATATGACACATATCATGTTGGACTAGATTTCTGAAAGTTCTGGGACTTAAAATTGAGATGTGGGATGTTCCAAATCTTAAATTTTGTTACGAAAAGGTTATCGTAATATATGAAAAACCCAAACCTGATATCTGTCATATTTTAGGTGGGAGCCCAGTTCTACTTTTGAGTTGAAGATTTTAATAAAGTAAACTTTTAGGTATGGGTATCAAGAATATATTAGTTCCGTTCGATTTCACAGAGGCATCCTTGAATGCCTTGGAATATGCAGTAAATTTTGTTGGTCCTTCAAGGGACATTCAAGTTCAAACATTGTATGTGGCCGCTATGCCCACTTCAGAATCCGAAGAAAAAACATTGAAGACGGATTTTGACAAGGTTTTGGGTTCCTTTAAATGGAAAACGAAGCACAAGCCAAGTTTTATAACGGTTACCGGGGAGGTCATATCCAGTATACTGGAAAAGCAGGAAGAGTTTGGTAGTGATCTCATATTAATGGGAACCATGGGAGATAAAGTTACCGATGAGGCCATCACCAATACATCTCGATTGGTATTGGAAGCCAATTGCCCGGTCATTTCAGTCCCATACGGATGCCCTATAAAAGAGCCCAAGGATATTGCCTTGGTTATGGGTGGGGAAGAAATTGATGATAAGAAAGTGCTGAAAACCCTTTTGGATGTGGCGAGGACTTTTAATTCAAGAGTTCATGTACTTACCATTTATAAGGAATCCGTTTACGCAGAAGACTCCGTTGTGGACAGCACAGAAAACCTCTTGGAGTATTATCTGGAGCACTTTTATGTGGAACATGCCTTTAGCAAGAATCAAGATGTGGAAGAAGGTATCTTGGAGTATATCACCAAAAAGAAAATAGATCTTTTGGCAATTTTACCAAGAAACCACACGAGGTTGAGTTCCCCATCTGAGGGACGATTGACCAAACTGTTAACGCTGCATTCCGAGATTCCTTTGTTGACCTTGGACTGATGCAAACAACACAACAGTTATGCTAACGCTTTTGGTAATACTTGGTATTACAATTCTATTATTTGTTTGGGGAAAGTTTCCGCCAGATGTGGTAGCCCTAATGTCCATGCTGTCCCTCTACCTAACCGGTATTTTGGAGTTGAACGAAACTTTGATTGGTTTTAGCAATTCTACGGTGATCATGATCGCTGCCCTCTTCATTATTGGAGAAGGACTCTCTAGAACCGGATGGACCGCTGTGGCGGGTCAACGTTTTGTAAAATGGGCCAAAAGCAGTGTTCCAAAACTATTGGTGATTGTAACGTTGGGTTCCAGTCTGTTGTCCGGCTTCGTAAGCAATACTGGTACAGTGGCTGCTTTACTCCCGGTTACGGTGACTGCCGCTTGGAATGCGGGAACACTCCCTTCCAAACTATTGATGCCCGTGGCATTTGGATCCAATACAGGTGGATTGCTGACCTTGACCGGTACGCCTCCCAATATTATCGCTAGTAATGCGCTCGTGGAAAATGGCTTTGAAGGTTTTTCCTTTTTCGAGTTCAGCTTGATAGGATTGCCGCTGTTGCTGATTTCCATTCTGTATTTCCGATATGTGGGATATAGGCTTTTGCCAAAGCACCGCACCAAAAACAAACCTATGGCCCTGGACGAGGAGATGCACAGATGGATTGAGAATTACAGTATAGGGGATAACCTGTATCGTTTGCGCATTCGTTCTATGTCGCCCTTGATCAACACCAAAGTTGGGGACTGGAATTTTGAAGAAGAGCACAATGTGTCCCTGATGCGTTTAAAACGGAGACATCCCCACCCTTTGCAGGGAATCCATCAGTTTGTAGAATTACCCGACCCTCGGACAGAGATGAGGTACCACGACATCATAACGGTAAAGGGAGAAGCCGGAGATGTTGACAAATTGGTATTGAAACTTAGTTTGGGGGTCATTCCCTGGAAACCGGAAAAGGATGTTCTCAAGAAAGAACTGATTAACCAAGAGGTGGGTATGGCCGAAATGATCATAACCCCTAAATCGGTCTTTGTGGGCAAAACCCTTCCGCTTGGGCATTATCTAAAACAGGCAGGGGTACAATTGTTGGCCGCCTCTAGAAATAGCAGGCCGTTAACTGGAAAAATAAAAATTGTAGCTGGAGACGCCTTTATTATTAGAGGCCAATGGGAGAATATTGAAGCTCTAACATCCATGTATGAGAACTTGGTAATCTCCGGCAGTCCGGAGGCCCTATCTAAAAATGTGGATGAGTTGACCCCCCGAAGTTACATTGCCCTAGGGACCTTGGTCCTGATGGTACTGCTCTTGGTATTTAAAATTGTCCCTGGAGCAATTGCTGCTCTGGCCTGCGCCGGTATCATGATGCTTACCGGCTGTGTTCCCATAAGCAAGGCATACAAGGGCATAAGCTGGACCAGTGTGGTAATGATTGCAGCTATGATACCGATGGGGCTGGCGCTGCAAAAAACCGGTGTGGCCCAATTGGCGGCAAATAACTTGGTGGAAGCTTTGGGAAGTATACACCCAACTGTTTTGTTGGCAGGGATTTTCCTGCTTACCACAACCTTTAGCCAAACTATAAACAACTCGGCCACCGCGGTCTTAATGGCGCCTATTGCCATCATGGCCTCGACAACCTTGGGGGTATCGCCCAAACCCTATATGATCGCAGTGGCCATTAGTGCATCAACAGCATTTTTAACCCCGGTAGGGACTACCACCAATGCCATGGTGATGTCCTCTGGCGGATACAGATTCATGGATTATATAAAAGTGGGAGGACCTTTATTGCTCCTGTTTTTTATTGCAACACTCGTATTGGTTCCTATGATATGGAGCTTTTAACCTTAAAACAGAAAATTATGGACGAAGTAATTGAAAAAACCAAAGACCTTAGTAAATATGGTTTGGAGAATGTAACTGCGCATTGGAATCTAAGCGCGGAAACTTTACAGAAAATTACCCTTGAAAAAGGGATGGGAGTGGAAAGTGAGAATGGAACCCTAAGTATTAATACCGGAAAATTTACGGGGAGGTCTCCAAAAGATCGTTTTTTGGTAAAGGATGACTATACCAAGGATAGAATTTGGTGGGGTAGGATCAATAAGGCCATTTCCCCTGAAAATTTTGATAAGCTTTATAACGAAGTGACAAACTATCTATCCGGCAAGGAAATCTATGTTAGGGACGCCGCGGTATGTGCCGACCCAAAGTATCGTACCAATGTGCGTACGATTACAGAATATCCCTGGTCCAATTACTTTATCAAGAATATGTTCTTAAGACTTCCTGAAGAAGAATTGGAAAATTTTGATGAAGATTGGTTAGTAGTGTGTGCTCCAGGGTATGAATGTCCAAACCCAACAGAATTTGGAATCATTGCAGGTAACTTCTCCATTCTAAATTATACCAGAAAAATTGCCCTTGTTGGTGGTTCTGAGTATCCTGGGGAGATGAAGAAGGGTGTCTTTACGGCCTTGAATTTAATTCTTCCTGTGGATAGAAACGTATTGCCAATGCACTGTTCTGCCAATGTTGGTAAAGATGGGGATACGGCTATTTATTTTGGACTCTCTGGAACTGGAAAGACCACACTTTCCGCCGACCCGGATAGAAAACTTATCGGGGATGATGAACATGGTTGGACAGCTGATAATACCATCTTCAATTTCGAAGGAGGCTGCTATGCAAAGGTTATCGACCTAACGGAGGAAAAAGAGCCAGATATTTATAGGGCAATTCGTCCCGGTGCCTTGTTGGAGAATGTGGTCTTCAAAGAAGGAACCAAAGAGGTAGACTATTTTGATAGTTCCATCACCCAAAACACACGGGTTAGCTATCCTATTGATCACATTGATAATATTCAAATTCCCTCTTACGCATCCAATCCTAAAAATATCTTTTTCTTAACCTGTGATGCCTTTGGGGTTTTGCCTCCAGTGTCTAAATTGACCCCTGGTCAGGCCGCCTATCATTTTATTTCAGGCTACACGGCCAAGGTCGCGGGTACAGAGGCAGGAATCAATGAACCCGTCCCATCGTTCTCGGCATGTTTTGGTGAACCTTTTATGCCCTTGCATCCAGCTTCTTATGCTGAAATGTTGAGCAAAAAGATGACCGAGGCGGACGTAAACGTATGGTTGATCAATACCGGATGGAGCGGTGGCCCCTATGGTGTGGGTTCCAGAATCAAGTTAAAATATACTAGAGCCATGATTTCCGCTATCTTAGAGGGGAAATTGGATGAGGTGGATTACGATGCACATCCTATCTTTGGTTTACATATGCCAAAATATTGTCCAGGCGTTCCAACGGAAATATTGGATCCTATGAACACTTGGTTGCAAAAAGGTGCTTATGTAAGCAAAGCCATTCAGTTGGCCCATTCGTTCCATATTAACTTTGACAAGTTTGCCAGTCAAGCTTCCGAGGAAATATTGGCAGGTGGACCACTGATTGATTCGCACCATAGTTTGGACGAACATTTTTAATAATACATAAGTTGGATAACACCCATAGTTTCCATATTGAAGATCTTGGTAAGCCCAAGTTTAAATCTCCCCTGCAGTTGAGCACTGTCAGGGGAGATAACATATTTAATTTTGTCAGCGAATCGGACAAGTTGGTCTTTGATATTTCCTTGGACCGATATAATAAATGCCTATCCGATGGAGAGGAACCCCAATGTTTGGAAAAAGCAGGTCCCCGGCAAAACATCTTCTTTGACCCTAAGGAGACCACCGCGGCCATAGTGACTTGTGGCGGACTTTGTCCGGGCATCAATAATGTGATACGGGGTGTGGTCATGGGATTGCATTATTTCTATGGTATAAAAAGAATTATTGGAATTCCCTACGGCTATGAGGGTCTCAATCCTGAAATCGGACATGGTTTTGTAGAACTAACACCGGATAAGGTAAAAGACATCCATCAGTTTGGGGGCACTTTCTTAGGGTCCTCACGGGGTGGTCAGGATGTTGGGGTTATGGTAGACACTTTGGAGGCAAACGAAGTGAATATGTTGTTTGCAATTGGTGGTGATGGAACCCTCAAAGGTGTTAACGCCATTGGTGAGGAAATTGAAAGGCGTGGGGCCAACATTAGTGTTGTGGGTATTCCAAAGACCATTGATAACGATATTGACCTCATAGATGAGTCTTTTGGTTTTGAGACGGCCTTTGATGTGGCCAGCCCTATTATACGCGATGCCCATAATGAGGCTTCCGGAGCTTATAATGGTATTTCCATTGTAAAGCTGATGGGAAGGGACAGCGGCTTTATAGCGGCATCGGCTGCCTTGGCCATGCCGGTTGTGAATTTTGTGCTTATCCCGGAAATGGATTTTCAGTTGGATGGAGAGCTTGGTTTTCTTGGCGTTTTGCAAAAGCGGCTGGAACGAAAAAAACATGCGGTCATCGTTGTGGCCGAAGGTGCGGGGCAGCAGCTTTTTCAGCATCAAGAACGTGTAAAAGATGCCTCCGGAAATGTAAAACATGCGGATATCGGTCTTTTCCTAAAGGAAAAAATAAGCTCCTATTTCAAGAACGCGGACATTCCGGTGACCATTAAATATATTGACCCAAGTTATATCGTCAGAAGCGCACCGGCTAATTCCCGTGACAGCGTATACTGTAGCCGATTGGCCTATCATGCCGTACATGGAGCTATGGCGGGCAAGACCAAATTTGTTGCCTGTAAGGTCAATAATAAATTTGTATATATCCCCATTTCCGAAGTGACCAAAAAGCGAAAAAAAATCAATCTTGAAAGCGAGTTTTGGTTTTCAGTTTTGCAAAGTACCGGCCAGCCTTTTCTTTTGAAATGATACCATTTGCATCCAAAGTTTCCCAATAAAAAGATAACAGCCATCAGCTTTAAAGACCCCTGATCTCTTGGGGTGTTGTTTGGAAAGGTCCTAAACCTGACAATTGTCATTTTATTCCGTGACGGCTCGAAGTAGTTTTATATAGAACTTTAAAAATAGCGTTATGGTCGTGAACATTCAATATCAGAAGATGCAATCCAGCGAATCCCTTAACAGGATTCTAATGAAAAAAATGAACAGACTTAGTGCAAAATACGGATGGGTCATTAAGGCCAATGTCCTGTTTAAAACCGAGCCTGATAGGACGGGGGAAGGAAACATCTGTGAGATTGAACTGAGCGCGCCCGGGCCTAGGCTTTTTGCAAAATCCAATTCGGATAATTTTGAAAAGTCCATGGCCGAAACCGTTGACGACCTAAAAAGACAATTGGAAAAAAGACAGGGGCAATTTGTCAAACATTAATAGAGAGGACTCCCCGTTGTCAACACGAAAAATAGTAATACAAATGCCATGAAAACAAAGTTGATTTTTCTCGTACTATGGTTTGTGGTCGGATGCTCTTCCACAAAGCTGGTGGGGACATGGAAAAACCCGGATATCGTATTGTTCGATGCCTATCAAGTATTGGTGGTGGGGATGAGTCAAGATGATGAGGTCAGAACCGAGTTTGAGAGCCGTATGACCAGTAGATTGAAGGCCGCTGGAGTGGATGCCATACGAAGCATAGATTTGTTCGATGTGGAATTTACGTCATCCCAGAAATCAGAACAAGAACTGTCCGAAGTAGAGCAACAGTTGTTGGATAAAGGTTTTGACGCCATACTTTTTACCAAGGTGGTTGGTACCGAGAACAAGCGTACTTTTAGGGAGCGGATGAACAATTTCAGTAATCTCTATACGCGCTTTAGTTCAGATTATTTGGGCCATCAGGACATTTACTACGACCCAGAGTACTACGAAACCTTTAATTTATACCATATAGAAACTGCATTGTACTGTATCTGTGTGGATAAGGAAAGGGAGCTTATCTGGAAAGGCGATTTTGAAGTTGAAGAGCCTTCCAAAGTGGATAAGACCATCGATGCCTATATCAAGTTGATGACTTCCGCAATGCAGGAGGAAGATGTTATATTTTAGTTAGTTGAAGCCTTGGGTGTCCAAAAGAAGCGCAGTTTGCTTTTGTTTTTGGCCCCAAGGTGTTCATAGAATTGTATGGCCCTGGTGTTGAAATCGGGAGTTTGCCATTGCATCTGTGAACAGCCCATTCGTTGGCCCTTATGCTGGATTCTCTTCATTAGTTTTTCGCCAATTCCTAAGCCTCTTGCGTATTCTTTGAGGAAGATGCAATCCAGATAAAGATACGGACTGGCATCCCAGGTGGAAAATTGCGTCATGTAGGTGGCATAGCCAATCAAGATTTTATCGCACTCCACAACCAGACAATGCAACTTTTTTGGATGCTGAAAAATAGCCCTGAACAACCCTTCTTTTTTCCCCGGACTCTGGTAGGGGCATTTTTCATAAGCTGCATGGGCTGCACAGAGCGGGATGATGCCCTCAATATCTTCTGGTTTGGCAGATCTGATCTTAATATCAAGTTTCATGTTATCGTCTAAATCTATAGGTGGCTTTTAATAGGAAAATATTTTGGGGTTTGGTGTCCAGAATATTGCTGTTGAGTCCTTCAAACAATCCTTGGTTGAAATCCCCGAACTGTGAAATGTCCTGGGACCATACCAAATATAGTTCGGAACCGGGAATGTACTCCCAGCGCAACACCATATTGGAACGCCACTGAACGAAGGAAAAATCGGGCTGAAAGAAACTGTAATCAATAGTCCCGTCCCTATCCTCATCAATGGTATAAGAACCGTTCGTCAAAGTGATTTGTTCAGTATCATAAACGGAAAATCGGTCCTCAAATCGTTTTGCCAGTGGATTGGTAATGTATTTCAAATGCTTGTAGATACCTTTTGAAATAAATGGTTGCCCCCAATATTGTAAACTCAAATTTGGGGTAATGATATAGTCGATACGCAAGGGAAACCTTAGCGTTTCCTGGGTTATGGTTCCATTAATGTATCGGGCCGAGTTGTTGAAGGTTGAGGTCGTTACGTATTGTAGTTGCTTCCTGTTTTTAGCATAAAAAGGGGCCAGCGAAACCTGCAATGCATTTGTGGGTTGATAGGTAATTGTGGTGTTGAGTTCCCGGTAGTTGTTGTCCGCACCAAAATCGTAAAGATCCCTGAAGGTCATGTTCAAGCGCAATTTTTTTCTACTATCTGATATGATACCCAACTGGTAGTCAAACCATGGTTGACGACGTAACCGGGGACCTCCCCTAAGCTCGGCATTAGAGTAGCGACGGGGACTTATAGTGGTGCTGCCATTGAGCCACCAATTGTTTTTGAAGTTGACCCATCCATTTACCCTAAAACTGAGGTCGTTGAAGTTGCCCTGAAAATCATGATTGCCCACATGGGTATAATTGATGCCATAGGACCGGATATTTTCCAGTGGTTTTGTGGTGCGATATTGAACCCAGAGATAGTGTTTAAAATCGTCCGCAACGAGTTGAAAGCCCACATCATTGAGTTCCAGTTCTGGGGAGCGCCATGTTCCTCCGGTTTCAAACCGCCAGTTCCCTGAAGCTTTTCCAAACTGTAGGTTGCCCCCTGTCCCGGTCAATGAGGTTCTGGTGGTATCCACAGTAACGTGATCTGCCCCTTCCCTTTGAAACAAATGGGTAATGGATTGTTGCGTTCTTGTAATGGCATTGGTACTTCCGTTTACACGACTAAAGACCAAATTTCCTTTAAGGTAATAGGCCCGGTTTTTCCATTGATGGGTGACATCCAAACCGCCAGAATATGCCGATTTATGTAAAAAAGCAAGCTTATCAATCAACTTTCGATTGACACCTGTGAAAATTCCACCAATGAAGGTATTGTTATTGTTGAAATCTTTTTGGATTCGGGTAACAAAATAATTGGTAAGGGGCTCTACCGCCTCTTCCCGCTCGTTGATGCCATCGGAAATCTGTGCTTTTTCTTCCTCGGTAATACTTTCCAAAACCCCAATGGACCATCCGTCCCTGGTCTTGCCACTGAATTTGGCCGCTCCTAAAATGGTGGAAACGGCTGGTTGGTCAGCAAACTCGGATGGATCAATATTGGCAAAACCTTGAGGGGCCCTGCCAATCCTTCGGGAGTAGAAAAGATTATCGATTCCTCCGGTAGGGAGCCACGCCCTGGATGCGGAAAAGGTATAGTCGAAAATATTTTTGTTCTCCACAAAAAAAGGGCGTTGCTCTGGAAAGAAAATCTGAAAGCCATCTAAGGCAATTGCAGATGGATCTGCTTCCACCTGTCCAAAATCCGGATTTATGGTAAAGTCCAAAGTGAGGTCATTGGTTATCCCAATTTTTCCGTCAAGTCCGGCATTGAATTGGGAATCTTGTCCATCCCTGAACGGATTTCCGGTCTCTGCCTCATAGGTCGTTAGGGAGGAGACTACATAGGGCTGCAATTCCAATTGCTGCTGCGGAACCAGATTTTTTAGCCCGTGTAATTCCCCAAAACTGCTTACCCAGCCCGGGGCATTAATGGGGCTCCGTTGCCAAACGGAACGCTCCTCTTTCCTAAAATACCTTCGGGTAGATTGGATTCCCCACACCTGATTCTTACCCTTTCCAAATCGCAATTGACTTAGGGGAATACGGATTTCGGCGGTCCACCCCAGATCGTCAATATTGGTTTTGGCGTACCAAATGGGGTTCCATGTATTGTCCCAATTGCCGCCATCATTGGTGATGAATTCTTCACCCTTAACGCCAGAAACGGAAAGTGTAAAGGAAAAAGCGGTGCGCAGGTCATGAAAACTATCAATATTGATCTCAACCCAATCCCCATCAAAACCATCCCTTCGGGATAATCTTCTAACAACTCCATCGGGGTCTTTGTCAAAGCAGCGAAAACCTACATAAAGATTTTTATCATCATAAATAATTTTGAGCTGGGTCTGTTCAGTAGGTGGGGTATTTTCTTGAGGACTCAACTCTACATAATTTCCGCTCCATTCCACCAGTTCCCAAGCTTTGTCTTGGAGTATACCATCAATTTTGGGTGATGGAAGTTTTCCAACAAATGCAGTGGTGTAGATTCGTTTTGGGATGGAATCTTGAGACAAAAGGGTTCCTGGCATGCAACACAGAAGTGCTGATGCCAATACTAATATTTTCTTCATGTTTTAGTGCTGTATTACATCGTGCAAATAATTGTTGAACTTGGGCTGGTCAGGATTTTGAAGCACTTCCTTGATCCAGGTTTTACGTTCGTGCAGAAACACTTCAAGCTCCCAGACGCAAAGTAGGGAGTGGGGGCTGTAGGGCGATTTACCAATGAGGTTTGGTGCATTATAATGTGCAAAATAGACCTTTGTCTCTATCATCTCCCCACCTGTCCACCAGTTGATCAGTATCCAAACTCCTTCCCTGGCCTCGTGCACAATAAGAAACGCCATTCGGTGCAGCGGAATTTTGGATTTTTCAGCGTTTTTTAGCCAAAGGGGTAGTTTGGTGATTGCCTTTTGAAGAATGGTGTAGGATGTAAACTCCTCTTTCTTCGTTATTGCATAGATCTTTACCTTCCAATCATCCACTTCGGACAATTGAAGAAAACTAATTTTTCGGGATCTATAGGCTTCAAATTCCATACTCATCTTTTTTCGGGTGGAATGTTCTTTAGTAAACTGATCTTTGGTTGAATTTTCTCAAGGTCCTTGGGCTGAAATACTTTTTCTGTACTGACTGGGTATTTTTGCACCATTTCGGAAGGTCGGATGGGGCGTTTTTCAAAATTGCCTCCGCAGCTTGGACATACATTTTTAAAAACCTCTTTGGCGCATTTTTCACAATAGGTACATTCAAAGGAACAAATCATGGCCTCTGTGGAGGTATTGGGTAAAGCTTTGTCGCAGTGTTCGCAATTGGGTCTAATAGCCAGCATTTTCTATAGATATTTTTGTTCAACGATCTCTGTATGCCAAATATCATGTCCGATAATGGTAAAGGCGGCTGCCCTAGCGGACATTGCTCCGGAGTTCGCATTTCCAATCTGTTTTAAGTTTTCATCGGTAAAACTGTTTAAAAGGTTAATAGATGCATGGCGGTTGATTCTGAACTCTTTTAACAGCGCAACCATTGTTTTTACGTTGGCATGGGAGGGCTCCATGTAAATATTCTGGTCAAAACCGGACAACGGGGTCTTGTCGGCCCGGGCAATTCGAAAACACCTGTGCATAAAAATACGCTCGGTGTCAATAAGGTGCTGCAACACTTCCTTTACTGTCCACTTACCAAATTGGTAGGCATAATTGTGCTTTTCTTGTGGAATGGAATTGAAAAACGTAAGGATATGGTCTCCTCCTTTTTTGAAACCTTCCCTGAGTTCTGTCCCCTGTGGTACCTTATCCAGATATCTTTGATAGTAAGGGTCGTATTCGGTGGATTTTAGATCAGATGTATTCATAGACGTTCTAGTTTGATGAAATCAAAGTTAGTGCAAAGGCTTGGTATTGTAAATTGATATGTAATGTATATTTGATAATTTAT
>JBCCUY010000003.1:0-34440 GCA_039196145.1 Bacteroidota bacterium | reverse complement strand
TGTGGCTTTAGCAGTGGTGTCGCTTTTGGTGGTATACGGTCAAAATTTGAAAATTACCAAAAAATACAGTTTATTTGGAGTTTCAATTGGTGGAAAGATTGTATGCTATAATTTAATTAAATATTGTGTAGAGGCAGAGAAGTACCTAATAGTGTCCAATTTGTACCAAAGGCTCATACAAATCTTCAGTTTTTTGTGTTTTGGATTCGCTGTTTACTTTTTACTCGAATTAGAGGCAAAACTGTGGTGGGGAATTTTGATTTTGGGATTGATTTCATCCCTATACGCTGTGCCTTTGTTGCCACAAACTCCAAACCTAAGAAGTTTGGGAGGGCTTAAGATTTTTATAGTTGCCCTAGTGTGGGCTGGTTTTACGGTGTTGCTTCCCGTTTTGGATTCTGGACATGTCTTCGGTTGGGATGTTTATATTCTTTTTTTTCAGCGCTTTATATTGGTGCTGGCTTTGTTATTGCCCTTTGAGATTAGGGACCTTCAATGGGATGCTCCGCAACTTAGGACCTTACCTCAGGTATATGGCGAGGGAAAAACCAAGCAACTTGGAATAATCTTAAGCGTGGCATTTTTCCTCATCCCTTTTTTGAAAGATGAATTAAGTCGGGCCGAAATTCTGGGGGGACTTTTTCTTACCACCGTCCTAGTGGTAGTTTTTTTGTATAAAAGCAATATGCAGCAACGTTATTTCGCGTCGTTCTGGGTAGAGGGTCTGCCTATTTTGTGGGCGGCTCTACTATGGGGTTTTGGCAAGCTGCTCTAAAGATGCTTTTCCAAATCCTTTCGCATTGCTTCCTTATCACTTTCTGAAAGTACTTGAAGATTCGCTTTTTCACACAACGAAGTGAAGGCCGTGTTCTTTTTAGTGAATTTGGCGCAGGTTTTGCACGTAAGGATGTGTAGACGAAGCTTTAGGACTTGCCAAAAACCTGCCTCTTTATATTGTGACTTATTACATATGTGTGATGCTTCCTCACATGAAATCTTCATAGCTAATACCAATTTTCATTTAGGCAACCCATGAGTGCGGTTCTTGCCCTATGGATCATTACCCAAAGGTTGGACGGATTTATTCCCAATTCATTACAAATATCTTCGGTGCTCATTCCTTGAATGGTCTTCATATTGAATACCAGGGATTGTTTTTTGGGAAGTTTGGAGATGCACTCCTGAATGGCCAACCCTAATTCTTCATTTTCAATAGAGCTGTCCCCATCCTTGCTAAACGGGTCGGCTACCTGTTCTTCCAGCCAATCTCCCTCAGAATCTGAACTGGAACTATAGTTTACACGAACTTCTGCCTTTCCCTTTTTCGAGTTTATTTTGCGATAATGATCAATGACCTTGCGTTTGAGAATAGCAACGAGCCAGGTTCTTTCCGCAGCATCACCTTTGTAATTTTTGGCCGAGTTGAGACCTGCAAAAAAAGTTTCCTGCACCAAATCTTTTGCAATCTCGGCGTCGCTCACACGAGCTACCGCATAGTTGAAGAGATAATCGGCATATTGATATACCCAAGTGTCGGGATGAAGTTCGTAAGCTGGCATATTATTTTCAAGAAGTACCAAAAGTAATGGATTTTAGTTAATGATTTCATGCATTGTCCATTACAAACGACCAAAAAAAGTATCACGAAAAGTTCATGAATGTAGATTTTGGCTAAATGTTAAGAATTTGATAGCCAATATCATATCACGGCTTGGTATACCGGTATAAGTCCTATGATGCTATTTTTCCTTTTCAGACTTTGTGCCGGTAATCAAATAATATCCAAAGCTTTTGAGATGCAATCCACATAAAAGGGCAAAAAATGACCCCTTTAAATTGTTGATGCTTTGTCGTTTTAAGTATCCATTTTTTACGAGTTTGCGAAGGGCAAAACCCACTATGGCAAAGGGTACATGCAATACCGAAGGAGCAACTCTAAACGAGATGTCCTCAACACGGATGTCCTTGAAGCCAATGTTTTTCATTTCAGCAACAACTTGATGGATGCTGCCCAATCGCTCCAAACTCCAAGAATTACATAACTGTTTATAACCGAAATGACTGCCTATACACAATTTTTCTGGCTCTTTTTTGAGAAACGCGTCAGCGACAACAAGCCTGCCATTGGGTTTAAGAATTCTGAAGGCCTCGGCAAAGGATTTGGAGTTATGGCCCGAGTGGCAGAAACTTTCAATGGCCACAGCTCCGTTAAAGGAATTGCTCTTAAAGCTCGTATGGTTGTAGTTCGCATTAACAATGGCACCGGCATGGTCTTTAAGAAATCTGTTTCCGTTTTTAACCTGTTCTTCTGAAAGGGTAACTCCCATGGCGGACCATTGTTTTCGTTTCTTGAGGGCATATCGCATGGTTCCTCCCATACCACAACCCAAATCTGCAATGACAGTTTTTTTCTCGGTTAGTCCCAATCTTTTTAAAACCTGACTGTTCATTTCGTTAAGCATGGAATCCCGTCTAAAAATGTTCGTTCTAAATGGGATATAGTATCCAAAATGCATGTTGAAATCCTTGCTCCAGAATTCGTAATCCTCGGTGGCCTCGTCGTAAAACTCAACCAAATTGGTCTTTTCTTTTTCTGCTTTCTTTTTTAAGCCCGAAGGGTAGTCTGCTATAATAGTTCCCATAGTGATAATATTAGAAAGTTGTATAAAAAATGAAATCGGTCAATCTCAGGTGGTTGCTTTTGGAACACTTTGTTGTTCTTCCATTCGCAGTTTGTGGGTGATAAAAACAAAAAATGTAGCCAGCGACATAGGTAGGACTGTGATGCCAGTAATTATAAAAACATCATTATTGGAAATCTCCAAAAGATTCCAAAGGGCAAAGATGGAGAGATATAGGCTCGTAAGTACTCCGTAAACCAACAACCGACGTTTTGTTTTTTCATCCAATCTTTGATATCGACTCAATAAAAATATAGCAAGGATAACTTGAATGCTGCCGAGGGCAATTTGTGCTATCATCCCGAGATAAATGGTGATGTACAGTACAAGGGTTATCCCGTAGCTCCATTTGTTGATGTTGTGTATGACTTTCATATTTTGAATTTTCAGAAATTATTGAAACATTATTTTAAAAAATTATTTAATCATTTTAATCAAAGTACTACTTACCCAATTTTGTTTATGGCTGACGGCCTTGTTTAGCAAGGTGTCTGCGGTTTCTGCTAAATCGTGTAGGGCCTTGGTCTGTTTTATGAGTTCCTTGGTTTTTTCGGTACCATCGTCTTTAATGGAACTGATTTCCTTAAGGGTTTTAATAACGGGTCTTATCTCGCGTCGGCTCCGTTCTTTGGCTATAATCCGTGCCAGTTCTTGTACGTCCTTCTCTGTGGAGTAATACTCCTTTCGTTCACCTACCTTCAATTCTTTTTTAACGATGCCCCAGTCTATAAGCTGACGAACATTCATACTGGTGTTTCCACGGGATATTTGAAGTTCTGCCATGATCTGTTCGGTGGTAAGGGGTTTAGGAGAAACAAAAAGTAAGGCTTGTATTTGTGCCATGGCCTTATTGATGCCCCAAAGAGTACCCAAACTTCCCCATGTGCTTACAAACTGTTGTTTTGCTTCTTGGTATTCCATAGCTCAAAGATACTAATATTTTTAAACTTTCAAAAATTATTGAAAATTATAAAATTTATCCCACAGCTTTTGTTAGACCTGCACGTTCTAAAAGTGGTTCTAGTTTTGGTTCGGCTCCTCTAAACCTCTTGTAAAGTGTCATTGGATTTTCTGTACCTCCACGGGAAAGCACGTGGTCTTTGAATTTTTGGGCTATATCCGGATTGAAAATGCCATTTTCTTTGAAGTAGGCAAAGGCATCTGCGTCCAAAACTTCCGCCCATTTATAGCTATAATAGCCAGAAGAATATCCCCCTTGAAAAATATGGGAGAACGCCGTGCTCATGCAGGTTTCTGAAGTTTCCGGGAAAAGGGATGTGCCTTCAAACGCCTTGGTTTCGTAGTCTTTTACATCGGTTATTCCAGTTGGATTTGTGCCATGCCATGCCATATCCAAAAAGCCAAAGCTCAACTGGCGCAAGGTGGCCATTCCCTCTTGGAAGGTGGCCGATTCCCTGATTTTTTGAATCAATTCCATGGGAATCAATTCCCTGGTTTCATAATGGAAGGCAAAAAGCTCCAAAGCTTCTTTTTCATAACACCAGTTTTCCATTATCTGACTGGGGAGTTCCACAAAATCCCAGAATACCGAAGTACCTGATAGACTTGGGTACACTGTATTCGCCAACATACCATGCAACCCATGCCCAAACTCATGAAAAAGTGTGGTTACCTCGTTGAAGGTGAGCAAGGAAGGTTTGGTTTCCGTTGGTTTGGTAAAGTTGCATACATTGGAGATATGTGGCCTACTGTTTTTGCCATCAATTGTGTACTGAGGTTTGTAGGAGGTCATCCATGCACCACCACGTTTGCCAGCCCTAGGGTGGAAATCGGCATAAAATAGCGCGATGAAATTGGAGTCATTGTCATATACTTCATAGGTTTTGACTTCCTCGTGGTATTTCTCGATGTCAAAAACCTCTTTGAATTTAAGCGCGAAGAGTTTTTCGGCCACCTTAAACACCCCTGCAATAACGTTTTCAAGCTTAAAATACGGTTTTAGCTTTTCGTCGTCCAGATTGAACAGCTTTTGCTTCAGTTTTTCGGAATAGTAAGCGCTGTCCCACTTCTCTAACCGTTCAATACCATCCATTTTTTGGGCAAAGTAACTAAGCTGTTCAAATTCCCTTTCTGCCGCCGGTTTTGCTTTATCCAAAAGTTCATCCAGGAATCCTGTAACTTTTTCAGGAGTTTCTGCCATGCGTTCCTCCAATACAAAATGAGCGTGGGTGTCGTAGCCCAATAAATTGGCCCTTTCGTGACGCAATGCTACAATTTGAAGTACATTTTCTTGGTTGTCCAGTTCATCCTTATGAAACCCCTTGCTTCCAAAGGCAAGCGATAATTTTTTGCGTAGCTCCCGGTTTTCGGCATACTTCATAAAAGGGATATAGCTAGGATAATCCAAGGTAATCAACCAGCCCTCCTTGTCCTTGGACTTGGCCAATTGGGCAGCAGCCTCTTTTGCACCTTCGGGAAGACCCCTTAGGTCTTTCCCATCAGTTAAGAGCAATTCAAAGGAATTGGTTTCGGCTAGCACGTTTTCTCCAAATTTTAGCTTGAGCTTTGAGAGTTCTGCATCAATCTCACGGAGTCTTTTTTTGTCCTGATCATTAAGGTTTGAACCATTTCTGCTAAAACTCTTGTACCGTTTTTCAAGCAGGGTGCTTTGCTCAGGGTTGAGAGTCAGTTGTTCCCTTTGATTATAAACCAATTTGATTCTTTGGAATAGATTTTCGTTTAGGGTGATATCGTTGCTGAATTCAGAGAGCAGTGGCGAAACTTCTTGGGCGATTTTTTGAATGTCTGGATTCGTTTCTGCGGAATTCAGATTGAAAAATATACTGGAAATGCGATCCAGTTGCCTTCCTGAAAAATCAAGAGCTTCCAAGGTGTTTTCAAAGGTTGGGACCTCTGGATTTTCTGCAATGGTGTCTATTTCCTTCTTGGCGTTTTCGATGGCTTCCAGAAAAGCAGGTTTAAAGTGCTCATTCTTGATGTGTTCAAATGGTGCTTTGTCGAAGGGTTTAAGTAGGGGATTACTCATGTTTGTTTATTTTTTTTAAAATGCACTAAAATGTACTCAGTTGGTACGTGGGAAAATGAAATTACCGCTTACTGCATGCCCACAGTTACGAACGTAAAATCTTTGGAGGAACTCTGGGTACCCTTTTTTGAATCAAAAAAAGAAAGCCAAGGGCAAATAGACCTAAAAGAATGCCAATTTCATTATAGCTTAAACCAAGCATCAAATGTATTATTTACCGCTTCCCTTTACTTCTTCGGCTCCTTTAATTACCTTCTCTTTTAAACCTTGCTTGTAGGCCACTATTTTATCCATTACACACTTATCGGAACTTCCTATAATCTGAGCGGCCAAAATACCTGCATTTTTGGCTCCGTTCAAAGCTACGGTTGCTACGGGAACACCTCCCGGCATTTGCAAAATGGAAAGAACGGAATCCCATCCATCAATGGAATTGCTACTTTTTACGGGCACTCCAATTACTGGAAGCGGCGATAAAGAAGCTACCATACCGGGTAGGTGTGCAGCACCGCCTGCACCTGCAATAATTACGGAATAGCCATTTTTATGTGCGCTTGCCCCAAAATCGAACAGTTTTTCAGGGGTTCGATGGGCGGAAACGATGTCAACATCGACCACTATATCAAATCCCTTTAAAATATCCACTGCTTCCTGCATGACGGGGAGGTCGCTTGTACTTCCCATGATTACTGCTACTTTGCTCATCTTCTTTCGGTATTAGAGACTCATTTTGGTATTACAACGTTCCATGGAATCCATGGCCGTCCTCATATTCTTATCGTTCATCGTTGCTTTGGCGGCATCACGATAATAGGTGATGGCCAAGTTATATTCCTCCAACTGTTCATACATGATTGCGTATTCATTGTAGAGGGTATATTTGTCCATTCCAGGAACATCCTTTGCTTTTTCTAAAAGCGCTTTTAGATCGTCAAACCGTTCCAGGCTTGATAGGAGAATGGCATAATTTTTATAAACCGCAGTATAGGTAGGGGTGTGTTCCAAAGCCAATTTGTAATTTTTTTCAGCATTAACAAAGTCCTTGACTTTGGTTTCAAACACCCAGCCCAAGTGATTATAAGCTTTGCCAAATGTGGGGTCTTCTTTTAGTATTGCTTCAAAGGTTGCAACGGCAGCCTCTATTTTTCCCGCCTTAAGGTCTTGATCGGCTTTACTGAATTTTTCCTCTAAACGATAACGTTTTATACTGTTCATAAAACTGAATTTCATTTTCAAAAATAAGCTTTGTCCTTTTTAAGAATATTCATTAAAGCCCGAAATGCTATACTTTGGATATTACTTTGATTTTTTCCTTCACCTCCTGTGCAACTTCCCTGGCCCTCCGCATATCCTCATCAACAATGGTGACATGTCCCATCTTTCGGAACGGGCGGGTCTGTTTTTTTCCGTAGATATGTGGAGTAACCCCATCCATTTGTAGAATGGTTTCCATGTTTTCATAAACCACATCCCCCGTATGACCTTCGGCACCGACCAGGTTCACCATGATGCCGGCGACCTTGCTGTCCGTTTTGCCCAAGGGAAGTCCTAAAATAGCTCGGATATGTTGTTCAAATTGATTGGTGTAGCTGGCTTCAATACTATAATGTCCGCTGTTATGTGGCCTTGGCGCCACCTCATTGACCAAAATTTCATCATCCTGGGTCTGGAACAGTTCCACTGCCAATAATCCGACCTGCTCCATCTTACCTGAAACTTTTAGGGCCACTTCCGTCGCCTTACTGGCCACCGCATCAGAAATCCGAGCTGGGCAAATGACGTATTCCACTTGGTTGGCTTCTGGATGAAATTCCATTTCCACCACAGGATACGTACATACCTCTCCGGATGTATTGCGGGCTACTATTACGGCAAGCTCGTGCTTAAAATCCACCATTTCCTCTGCAATGCATTCCACATTGGGCAATCCGTTTAGGTCTTGCATACTCCTTACGACCTTGACACCCTGTCCGTCATAACCAAACTGGGCGCTCTTCCATACAAATGGAAATTGGAGCCCCCCGTTGGCAATGCTATCCTCGATTTCACTAGTATATGCAAACCGGCTAAATGGTGCGGTAGGAATATCGTGATCCTTATAAAAGAGCTTCTGGGTGGCCTTATTCTGAATGGTGCGAAGTGTTTTCGTCGGCGGGAACACCTTTATTCCCTCACCTTCCAACTTTTCAAGGGCGTCCACATTTACGTTTTCAATTTCTATCGTGAGCACATCAACATCCTTTCCGAAGGCGTATACAGCATCAAAATCCATTAAATTGCCCAAGACAAATTCGTTACAGGCAATTTTGCATGGAGCTTCCGGGGAGGCATCCATTACCTTAGTTTGAATGTCCCATTTTCGGGTTTCGTACAACAACATTTTGCCCAGTTGTCCCCCTCCTAAAATACCTAGTTTAAACGGGGAAGAGAAATAATGCATGAATCAAAAATTGGAATGAGGTCAAAAATACGGGAATTCCTTTAAGCAATAAAAGTACGCGGGGGTAAACCACCTCAAAAATGTTATCTTTGCCAACCTGATAAAATTGATGACCAATTGATTAAGCTTCATGACAAGGTATTTAAGCCTTATCTAAAGGAGGAACAAATTTTGGAAGCCGTTGAAAAGATGGCGACTGAAATTGCTTCTGACTATAAAGATGAGGTGCCCATTTTTGTGGGAGTGCTCAATGGCGCTTTTATGTTCGTGTCCGATTTTTTGAAAGCCTATCCCTATCCTTGCCAGGTGTCCTTTGTGCGACTTAGTTCGTATCAGGGGTTAACATCTACGGGGATTGTGGAAAGCTTGTTGGATGTTCCAGAGAATATTGAAGGTAGGAGCGTAATTATTTTGGAGGATGTTATCGATACCGGAAGGACATTGAAGCAATTGGTTCACTTGTTTTCTGGAACCAATGTTAAGGAATTCAAGATTGCATCACTTTTCTATAAATCGGAAGTGTATAATGGCGAATACAGTATCGACTATGTAGGCCTTGAAATCCCCGATGATTTTATAGTTGGGTATGGTCTGGATTATAATGAACTGGGAAGAAACTTAAGAGAAGTATATCAACTAAACCAAGCAAGTATGATTAACCTAGTGCTTTTTGGAAAGCCAGGAGCAGGAAAAGGAACCCAAGCGGGGGTTTTGAAGGACAAATACAATCTAAAACATATTTCTACCGGAGATGTTTTTCGGTACAACATCAAGAATGGGACAGCATTGGGCACCTTGGCCAAATCGTATATAGATCGTGGGGATTTGGTACCGGATGAGGTGACGATCAACATGCTGAAGGACGAAGTGGAAAAGAACCCGGAAGCCGCAGGGTTTATTTTTGACGGATTTCCAAGAACCGCTGCGCAGGCCGAAGCTTTGGATAACTTTTTAGAGTCTAGGGATATGCAGGTAAACGCCACCATTGCCTTAGAAGCTGATGATGATGTGCTGGTAGCGCGCCTCTTGGAGAGAGGAAAAGAAAGTGGCCGCTCGGACGATCAAGATGAAAGCAAGATTCGAAACCGGTTCGACGAGTACAATGTGAAAACTGCCCCGTTAAAAGCGTACTACGAAAAGCAGGGTAAGTTTCATTCCGTTAATGGTATCGGTGAGATTGCTGATATTACCAAGAGACTGGCCGAAGTAATCGACGCTTTGGGCTAAGAAGCTCTTCAACTAATTTCAATACATAGGGGGCTGCCCAAAACTACACTATGACCGAGGGTAACTTTGTTGATTATGTAAAGGTGCATATTGCCTCTGGAAATGGAGGTAAAGGGTCCGTGCATCTGCATCGTGAAAAATATATCACCAAAGGAGGTCCCGACGGGGGTGATGGAGGCCGTGGGGGCCATGTCATAATAAAGGGTAACAAAAACCTTTGGACCCTTATCAATTTCAAGTTCCAAAAGCACTTTAAAGCAGGGCATGGTGAGCATGGCAGTAAGAACAGAAGTTCTGGTGCGGATGGCTCCGATGTTTATATGGAGGTGCCCTTGGGTACGGTGGTCAGGGATACGGCAACCAATACCATTCTTTTTGAAATCACGGAAGACCAGGAAGAACGAATTGTCCTAGAGGGCGGCAAAGGTGGAAGGGGGAACTGGCATTTTAAAAGTCCAACCAATCAAACACCACGTTATGCACAATCAGGTATTCCAGGCCAGGAATCCCAAGTAACCCTGGAACTTAAGGTATTGGCAGATGTTGGCTTGGTTGGATTTCCCAATGCGGGCAAGTCCACATTACTATCCGTAATGACATCGGCCAAACCAAAGATTGCCGACTATGAGTTTACCACGCTCAAACCTAATCTTGGAATCGTCAAGTATCGGAATTTTAGTAGTTTTGTGATGGCAGATATCCCTGGAATCATTGAAGGCGCGGCGGAAGGAAAGGGATTGGGACATTATTTTCTAAGGCACATTGAACGCAATGCGACCCTACTTTTCCTAATTCCCGCAGATAGTAATGATATTTCCAAGGAATATGAAATTTTGTTGGATGAACTGAGACGTTATAATCCGGAATTGCTGGATAAGGAACGGTTGGTTGCTATTTCAAAAAGTGATATGCTGGACGAAGAACTCATGGACGAAATGCGCATAGAACTGGATAAGGATTTGAAAGACATACCCTACTTGTTTATATCATCAGTGGCCCAACATGGTATCCAAGAATTGAAAGACAAACTCTGGGTGCTTTTGAACGAATAAAGTCGCTTTTTGCACTTCCAACACAAATATTGATTATTTTTAAAGGTATTCCTTGCAGCTATGAAATACCTATACCCCATATGTGTTCTGTGTTTGCTGGTTTCTTGCGCAGGAGTCCGCGTAAACTATGATTACGACAAGACTACCGATTTTTCCAACTATACCAGCTACAACTATTTTTCTGATATTGAATCGGGCTTAAGTCAATTGGATGAGAAGCGTCTGGTGCGGATATTGGATTCAACTTTGCAATCCAAGGGTTATCTATTGGCAGAGGAACCAGATTTCTATATCAACATTCTCAGTAGTCAATTTAGGAATGCGCCCAACAACTCAGTAGGAGTTGGAATTGGAGGAACGGGAAGGAATGTAGGTGGAGGTGTTTCAGTGGGATTGCCCTTGGGGAATTCTGGGATTCAAAGGGAGATCCAGTTTGATTTTGTAGATGCCCAAAAAGATGCCCTGTTCTGGCAGGCCAATAGCGAAAGCGGTTATCGGGAAAATGCTTCTCCAAGTGTTCGTGAGGAACGTCTTAGGGCCGTGGTCAAAAAAGTGTTTTCCAAGTTCCCTCCTGAGAAAAGGTGATAACTTTTGGCTATATATGGGTGGTGATGGGCCTAACTTTTTCCCAAAAAATGTAACAAATGCGTTCAGATGAAGTCTTATGTAGAAAATTAACTTCAATTTTCTTACGAACACTAATAATTCTAAAACAATCATGAAAACTAGATTTAACTTCAAAGGGTTGCATTTCGCCTCCCTTTTCCTGCTTTCTGGGCTAGTCCTATCGGCCCAAGAAAAACCAGGTGACACCACTTTGATAAGCTCCAATGATGAGCTGATTGCATTGGCTAAACTGGATGAAGGGGACTATCGATATACGGTAGAGGATTATTTTGCCAACCCTAAGGCCTTTACATTTCGGTTTTCCCCGGACGGAAAATACCTTTCCTATAGGGAGAGCGATGAAAATGGAAAACAGCATATTTATGTGAAAAACATCGCTACGGGCGATGTAAAAAAAGCTATCGAAGAAAAAGATGAATTGGTACGCGGCTATGGATGGTTAAACGAGAACCAACTTTATTTTTCAATGGACAAGGGAGGGGACGAAAACTATCACATTTACGTGGTTGATTTGGATGGTAGCAACCTCAAGGACCTTACGCCCTATGATGGTGTTCGTGCACAGATGTCGGAAATGCTTAGAGAGGACAAAGAGCACATTATCGTTTCACTTAATAAGAACAACCCGCAAATATTTGAGCCTTATAAAATCAATCTGAAAACAGGTGAGTCTACCCAACTTTATACGAATGATGACCCCAATAATCCAATTTTCGGCTACAACTTTGATAAAGACGGCAAACTAAAGGCCTTTACCCGAATTCGGGATGGGGTGGAACAAGATTTGTTTTATGAAGACGGTAACGGAGGTTATCAAATTCTTAAAAGCCTTAATTGGAAGGACAATTTTGCAATTCAAAGTTTTAATTATGCCACTGAAAACCCTCACGATGCCTATGTGCTTACCAATCTGGAAAGTGACAAGGCCCAAATTGTACTTTACGACCTAAAACAGGACAAAACCATAAAACAGATTTATGCCAATGACCAATATGATGTTCAGGGCATGGGACTTTCAAGAAAGCGGAATTACGAATTGGATTACTTTTCCTTTGAAGGTGAAAAAAGCGAGATGGTCCCAATAAGTGAAGACTATAAAAAGTTGGATGCTAAAGTAAAAGAGGAACTTCCTGGAAAGCAGTATAGGGTTTTGGATAGCTCTGAAGACGAGAATCTGAAAATGGTTTATGTGGACAGCGATAGACTCTACGGTATTTATTATGCCTACGATGCGGCAAAAAATGAGCTAACGGAGTTGTACAATACTATGCCGCAACTTAAGGAAGAAGACATGTCCGAAATGCGACCAATAACCTTTAAAAGTCGTGATGGCATTACCCTTCATGGGTACATAACCCTACCCAAAGCAGCATTGGCAGGCGAAAAAGTGCCGGTTATCGTAAATCCGCATGGTGGGCCACAAGGTATCCGAGATTCCTGGGGTTTTAACCCTGAGGCCCAGTTGTTTGCGAGTCGAGGTTATGCCACATTACAGGTCAATTTTAGGATTTCTGGTGGATATGGAAGGGAATTCCTGGAGTCTGGATTCAAGCAGATTGGTAGAAAGGCCATGGATGATGTGGAAGACGGACTTCAATATGTGATAGACCAAGGATGGGTAGACGGAGATAAGGCCGCAATTTATGGTGGAAGTCATGGTGGCTATGCTGTATTGCGAGGATTGACCAAGACTCCCGATCTTTACACTTGCGGGGTGGACTATGTTGGGGTGTCCAACCTTTTCACTTTTATGAAAACTATTCCCCCATACTGGAAACCCTACTTGAAAATTATCAAGGAGATTTGGTACGATGAGGATGTTCCCGAAGAGAAGGCGATCATGGAAGAAGTTTCACCAGTATATCAGATTGATAAAATCAAAAAACCCCTGTTTGTAGTCCAAGGAGCCAATGATCCCAGAGTGAATATCGACGAGTCGGATCAGATTGTTGGTGCGTTACGTGAGAAGGGTTTCGATGTACCTTATATGGTGAAGTATGATGAAGGGCATGGATTTGGCAAGGAAGAGAACCGCTTGGAACTTTATAGGTCTATGATGGGCTTTTACGCCAAGCACTTGGGTAAACAAGAAATACCGCAGCCATTGAAGGATTAAATCCTTTAAAATCATAAAGAAAAGGAGCCTGACAAAGGCTCCTTTTTTGTTTGGATAAACCCCAAAAAAGAGGTTTTACCGTTTATATGCTCAATTTTACCATTGGCCATAATATGGTTTCCATACATAACATCTTGGATTACTTTTAGCTTGAATTTAAACCGGAAACCATGATTGCGATTGCAAAATTATTGATATCCATAATTGTTGATATCCTTGTGTAGCGGTAGTAACAATTAAAAATTTTAACATGAAAAACCTCAGTAAAGTTCAGAAAACAATATTTGTTTTGGGAGTATTTGCCACTATCGTTGGCCTATATGGCAAGTTTAGTGCATGGGAGCACAACGATTACTTTCCTATTTTTTATGTGGGCCTCTCCTTCCTTTGGATTCCATTCCTAAAATCCGGACGAACCTGCTCACTTTCATTTAAGAAAGAAGCCTAAAAAACAGACCTCTTTGGGCAAAAGGCTATATTTGACAACTTCAGGTCAGTTATGGAACTAAGCGATAAAAGAAGAAACTACACCTTTTGGATCCTCCAGTTTTTGGGTTGGGGATTCATTAATATGCTGTCTCTTTTTATGATGAAAAAAATCAGTGTTGAATTGGTCGTTTATTCTACTGTTGTGGGGCTTTTTATCGGTATTTTTTCAACCTCTCTGGAGCGATGGTACCTTAAGAAAAATATTAAGTTCGAAGGTTTTAGCTTCAGAGATTTCTTGAAGGTGATGATCGCCTTTATTTGCGCTGCGGCAATTTTTGGGGCATTAAATTATACAGCTGGATTTATCTATGTGAAATTTGGCCCGGAACTTACGGAGGCAGAAACACATTTATTCAATTCGTACGATAACTTTTGGATTCAGACCATAAATTCCCTCTTTATTCTTGGGGCGTGGACAGTGACCTATTTGGTAATTAAGTTGCTGTTGAAACTGAACAGGGATAGGATCGAGCGCTTGGAACTGAACACCCACTTAAAACAAGCCCAACTCAATACCCTTAAGGGGCAGATCAATCCGCACTTTATGTTCAACAGTCTTAATAACATTAGAGGTCTAATGTTGGAAGATGTGGGAAAATCTCGGGAAATGCTGACCAAGCTTTCCGAAATACTTAGATATTCTTTGACCAAGAACAATGTAAATTCCATTTCAGTGGCGGAGGAGCTGGAGATGGTGGATAACTATATTGACCTTTCCAAAATCCAATTTGAGGGAAGATTGGAATTTATGAAACATGTTGACGAGGACACACTTACCTTGGAAATTCCTCCAATGATTATTCAATTGCTCATTGAAAATGCAGTAAAACACGGCATTTCCAACCTAAAGGAAGGTGGGCGGATAGAGCTTAACCTTAAAAGGGAAGATAGCCTATTGCAAATTGAGGTTCGCAACACTGGTCGACTGCAAATTGGGAAGAATACCACCCAATTGGGGCTTAAGAACATCAGACAAAGGCTGAAATTGTTATATGCTGAAAAGGCCTCGTTCAATCTTAAGGAAATCATGGGAGAAGTAGTGGCAAATATTAAAATACCACTTGCATGAAGATAAGGGCGGTCATTGTTGAGGATTCTAGGCTGGCCAGAAATGAGCTTAAGGAACTCGTAAAGAAATATGGTGATATTGAACTTGTGGGAGAGGCTGAAAACGTGGATATAGGCTTTGAACTGATTCAGCGGGAACGTCCCGATTTACTGTTTTTGGATATCAATATGCCGGAAAAGGATGGATTTCAGTTATTGGAAATGTTGGATGAAGTACCCATTACCGTGTTTACGACTGCCTTTGACGAGTATGCCATCAAATCCTTTGAGTACAATGCGTTGGATTACCTCCTAAAACCTGTCAGTGAAAAGCGCTTTGCCATGGCATTCGAAAAAGTGAGGGCCATATTGGATTCACGCACAAAGGAGGAGGGGTCATCCATAAAGAAATTATCCGAAAGTAGTCAGATATTCATTAAGGATGGAGAAGCCTGTTGGTTGGTTAAAATTGGGGATATATCCCATTTTGAGATTGTAGGAAATTACACTAGGGTCTTTTTTGAAGATAAAAGACCATTACTGTACAAATCCTTGAACCAAATTGAAGAGAAATTACCACTGGAAGTTTTTTTTCGTGCTAACCGACAGCAAATTGTAAACACTAATTTTATTGATAATGTGGTGCCCTGGTTTAACGGGAAACTTAAGCTACAAATGAAAAATGGAGATGAGATCGAAGTTTCGAGACGTCAATCCTACATATTCAAAGATCGAATGAGTTTATAATCAAAAAGCGAAGTCATAAGAAAAACGGCCCTTCAGAAGTGTGAGGGCCGTTTGTGTTTTGGTTTTCTATGTCTTTAGGCCCTTAAAATATCCTTATATCGGTCTTTATAACCTAAAAGAACCACAACGTTTAAGACCAGTAATATTAAAGCTCCTTGTATGTCAGCAGGAGCCAGCGTTGCATGAAACAGGACGGCGTTCACCGACACACTCATGAGAATTAGGGCCATCAATGACCCGTATTTGTTCAGGATAAATGCTATCCCTGCTAAAATTTCGATAATCCCAACAATTTTTAGAACATGGGTGGGGCCAACGCCAACAAAATAGTTGACAGCGGCTTCTGGCATTTCCCCAAACTCGAGAAATCCAAAGAACTTATTTAGTCCGAAAAATAGAACAAACAGTCCCAATAGGATACGGGCAACCAGAAAAACTTTTGAATTCATAAAGCTGATTTTATTGGTTAAGCAATAAAAATAGCCAAAAATTACGAATGTGTTAAAATATAGGTCTTAAATTTGTTGTATTACAAACATAGGGTTAAAATGACTTCAGCAAACCTCCATCAATGGGAATATTAGTCCCCGTTATGTAAGCAGCTTGGTCTGAGGCAAGAAAAGTTACCAGATAGCCATATTCACTTGGGTCTCCAATTCGATTTAAGGGTACACGGGATTCCATGTCGGATCTAACCTGCGAAACCGGAATTCCAAGTTTTTCCGATTTTTTGGCATTGAGTTGCGCAATTCTGTCCGTATCGAAATAACCTGTGAGGACATTATTTACGGTTATTTGATCCTTGCCAACGTCAAAGGCCAAGCTTTTGGCCCAGGTAACTACTGCTGCCCTAATGGAATTCGATAGAGCCAGATAATTCAAAGGTTCCTTTACCGATACCGAGGCCACATTGATGATTCGCCCCCATTGTTTTTGTTGCATCCCCTTTAGCGCCAATTCTGTGGTAACCACCACGGATTTAAATAGTAGGTCAAAAGCCTCTTGATAATCCCCTACCGTTTTTTCCAATGGTCCACCAGCTTTGGGGCCTTGGGTGTTATTGACCAAAATATCGATGGTATTGTTCCCAAAAAAATCCGAAATGGCACTTCTAAAACCCTCAAAATTGGAAAAATCGACTGCCAAGTATTGATGTTGTTGCCCTTGACTGGTATCCAATTCTTCCAGTATTTGCTTCATTTGCGAAATGTTCCGGGCCATTAGAATAACGCTGGCTCCACTAGCGGCCAGTTGCCTGGCAATGGCTTCCCCGATTCCTTTGCTACTTCCGCCAATTAAGGCTTTCTTTCCAGATAAAGATATGTTCATACTTACTTGTATTCTTCCCTCACGGGGCTAAAGACATCCATTAGTTTACAGGCTGTAAGTGCCTTGCCCCCATGTGAAATTTGTGATGGGATGATAACCACATCTCCCGGTGTGCAAATTGAGGTCTTACCATCCACTGTGAATTCAAATTCACCTTCGAGCACGTGCATAATCTGCTCGTGAACATGTTGGTGTTGAGGTACTTCAGCTCCGGGCTCAACCTCCCAAAATGCCCAGCTCATAGCGCTTCCATGAACCATTTTTCCATGGTATCCTGGCATGATTTCCCTGGATGGGATGTCCGATAGATTCATTGTTTTTAATTTTATGACAAGATAGAAATAATAAGATCAAATGTTGTTTGGAATGCTTTAGCCTTTGGCTATTTTTGATGGATAATCTGAACTCATGACCATTCATTTCATAGCCATTGGAGGTAGTGCCATGCATAACCTGGCTCTGGCCTTGGCGCACAAAGGATACAACATAACAGGTAGTGATGATGTGATTTTTGAACCTTCGAAAAGTCGATTGGACGCAAAAGGATTGCTACCGTCCGAGTTTGGCTGGTTTCCGGAAAAAATCCATGAGGGACTGGATGCGGTCGTACTGGGCATGCATGCGAAGGTGGATAATCCGGAATTAGTAAAGGCTCAGGAAATTGGAGTCAAAATCTATTCTTATCCTGAATTTCTCTACGAGCAGAGCAAGCATAAAACGCGGGTTGTTATTGGGGGTAGTCACGGAAAAACAACAATAACCTCCATGATTTTGCACGTGTTGGATTACCATGACATTGCTGTGGATTATATGGTGGGGGCGCAGTTGGACGGGTTTGATCGGATGGTACACCTCACGGAGCATAATGATTTTATTGTGTTGGAAGGTGACGAGTACCTATCATCGCCCATAGACCGTAGACCCAAATTTCATTTATATCAGCCGAACATAGCCCTGCTCAGTGGAATTGCCTGGGACCATATCAATGTATTTCCAACTTTTGAGAATTATGTGGAACAGTTCCAGATTTTTGTGGATGGCATTGTAACTGGGGGAAGCATTACCTATAACGAAGAGGATACGGCTGTGAAAGGAGTAGTGGAGGCCACTGAAAATACTATTAGGAAATTTCCCTACTGCACACCGGACTACCATGTCAAGGGAGGAACAACGCTACTTGATACTCCTGAGGGAGAAATGCCCATCGAAATATTTGGAAGACACAATCTGAACAATCTTACAGGCGCCAAATGGATTCTCCAGCAAATGGGCGTGGATGAGGACGATTTTTATGAGGCCATATCCTCTTTCAAGGGAGCCTCGAAACGTATGGAGAAAATTGCCGAAGGGGCCAACAAAATAGCTTTCAAGGATTTTGCCCATTCACCTAGTAAGGTAAAGGCCACTACCGAGGCCGTGAAGGAACAATTTCCAGGGCGAAAGCTCATTGCTTGTTTGGAACTACACACCTATAGCAGTCTAAATGCCGAATTTCTTAACGAATATAATGGCGCCTTGAACGCTGCTGATGATGCTGTGGTTTTCTTTTCGCCAAATGCTGTTAAGATTAAGCAATTGGAGGAAGTTACTTCGGACCAGATCTACGAGGCTCTGAATCGCAAAGATGTAACTATTTTTACCGAACCAGAAGATTTCAAGAACTATCTTTTTCAGCTTGATTTCGATAATTGTGCGCTTTTGCTGATGAGTTCCGGGAATTATGGCGGTTTAGATTTTGATCAAGTAAAACAACTTTTCAAATAGGACATGAGGTAATTTTGTCAGTGAGCGGGCTCGTGGAACAATTATTGACCTCTAAGCTGTATGAAATTTCCAATACCTAGCTCTTCTAGATCAATAAAAAAGAGAATAAGGCGAGCACTGTCAGTGCTCTTATCTGCCTATATGTTGGGAATATCAAATGTGGTATTGGAAGAAGATCGGATGGTCAATGATACTGGGATAAAGATTGAGCAACGGGAAGTCCAAAATGAGGATGATGTCCTTTAACGAACTATACTCCGAATTGACGTAGGTGATGGTCTAGGTGCTTATACCGCATCTGTCCCCACTGATCATAGGTGAATGTGCCAAAAGCAGGATGTGGTTCCCAAACCTTTCGCTCTTTTTTGGAGTGGAATTCATTGATTAAGGCCTCGAGCGTCTTCAACTCAGGGGCGAACTCCTTTTCATCTTCTACCCTAAATCCCTTTGCCGTAGGTAGATTGGGCTTCCATGGCTTATTGTTGTACATGCTCTTTTTAAAGCTTTTGAACAGGAGTTTCATTACTGGGTTTGGCTTTTTCAAAGTGTGTTTTCCCAGTGCCAGGAGCAGGGGAAATTGGCAATGGTGCAACATTTGCCCTATCTCCATCTTTCCCCATTCCCGTTGCGAGGTTTCGGAAAGTTGACTTAATCTTCCCAAAATTTCGGAATGGGTTTGCGAATCAAAAAGGGATTTCATTACTTCGGTTTTGTTCTAAATTTACAAACTTATTCCCCTATCTTTAAGTTATGCAAGAAAAAACCGCTTCCTTTTCCATTAAGCATTGGGCAGATGATGATAAACCGAGAGAAAAGCTGATGAACAAGGGTAGAACGGTCCTTTCTGATGCTGAACTCATTGCTATTCTTATAGGTTCTGGAAGTAGAAAGGAGAGTGCTGTTGGGCTTTCCAAGCGTATTTTGGCGACGGTAAATCACAATCTCAATGAGCTGGGTAAGCTATCGGTAAATCAGCTCAAGCAATTTGATGGCATTGGCGATGCCAAGGCAATTACCATAGCGGCCGCCCTAGAGGTTGGTCGGAGAAGACGTGGTGAGGACAGATATGCTATCAGCAAAATCAACAGTAGCAAGGATGCCTTTGAAATTTTGTATCCCGTTCTTGGTGAGCTGGAGCATGAGGAGTTTTGGATTGTATACCTTAACAATTCCAACAAGGTCATCCATAAATCTTTGATGAGCAAGGGAGGTATAACCGGTACCTTGGTCGATGTAAGATTGGTGTTGAAGCAAGCCTTAGAATTGGGTGCTGTGGGTATAATCCTGGCGCATAACCATCCCTCTGGAGGCTTACGCCCTAGTGGTGCGGATAAGCATATCACCCAAAAATTGCAAAAAGCTGCGGAGGCTTTGGATATAAAGGTCTTGGACCATCTTATTTTAACGGACCACACCTATTTAAGTTTTGCAGATGAGGGTATTTTATAAGAAAGGACAAGGATGCTACTGATATATACCCACAAAATTACCAACCGGCTTACATATACTGCCCGACAGCTTTTTGAACGCATTTTGGGAATAGATATCAGTTTTACCACCAAGGTAGAGGATTTCATTAAGCATACGGGGCCTAAATTGACCTATTCAAAACAGCCCTTACAGAATGAATTTTTTATTCGAAGCAACGATTTGCTTTTCGAACAGGGCATCAATGATTTCGATATCAAGGTTGAGGATTGGGACGGTGTTCCCTGCTTTTTTCCGACAGGTGAAAAAAGCTCTATTCCATACGATATTTTTTCGGCAAGCTTCTTTCTCTTGAGTCGTTATGAAGAGTATCTGCCTCATGTGAAGGACAGTGTAGGGCGTTTTCCTGCAAAGGAGAGCATTGCCTATCAAAACAAGTTTTTGGAGCTTCCGGTAGTGGATTTATGGGCATATAAATTGTTGTCCGCTTTAAAGGAAAGGTTTCCCGATATCAAGAACCCGACACGAAGCTATTCCTGTACCCCAATAATTAACGTAACTACCTCACATGCGCACGCGCATAGAGGTTTCATAAGAAGCATGGGTGGCTTCCTCATGGATTTGGGAGGTTTTAAACTTAGAAATATAAGCAGGCGGATTGCAGTACTTTTTGGAATCAAGAAGGACCCATATGATAACTTTGACGCTTTGGTGGATATCCATAAGAAATTTCCGGTGAAGAGCATGTTCTTTTTCCAATTTGCCAAATACTCCGCCCACGATAAGAACATTTCACCCAACAACAACAAATTCAGGTATCTTATTAAGTCCGTTGCTGATTATAGTGCAGTTTCTTTGAGCACTTCCTTTTTGTCTTCCACGGACAAGACCGTTCTCAAAGAGGAAAAGCAACAATTGGCCAACCTGATAAATAGGCCCGTTAACTATGCCAGATTGCGGTATAATAGGGTCAATGTTCCAATGACCTATCGCACCTTGATTGAAACCGAATTCACGGACGATTTTTCCATGGGATATACCCATGAAGTTGGTTTCAGGGCCGGGACTTGTACGCCCTTTTATTTTTATGATATCAACACTGAGGTAAAACAACCCCTAAAGGTGCATCCCTTTGCAGTGCATGACTACGCACTGCTTAAATATCAAAAAAAGGAGGAAATTTTTAGCAAAATGGATGTCATTTACAGACGGGTCAAGGAAGTCAATGGACATCTCATTTTGGTTTTTTCCAATGAATTGCTTGGAGGTAAACACAAAATTGATTGGATGGACCTTTATCAAGCTTCACTAAGGAGATATTATGTTTAGAGATCGGATTACAGATATTTTCTTTGATTTGGACCATACCTTGTGGGATTTTGAAAAGAATTCAGCGCTTACATTCAAAAAGATTCTTACCGAAAATGAGGTCGAAGTAAATTTGGATGAATTCCTCCAAGCCTATGTTCCCATTAACATGGAGTTCTGGAAACTCTACAGGGAAGATCGAATAAGCAAATCCCAGCTTCGTTATCAAAGACTCAAAAAGACCTTCGATTCCATCGGTGCCCGCGTTTCGGATGATCAAATTGATATTTTGGCCCTAGAATATATAGCCAATCTCTCTTCCTTTACCCATTTGTTCCCCAATACCACGGATGTTTTGGATTATTTAGCCCCAAAATATAGGTTGCACATTATTACAAACGGATTTCAGGAGATACAGGATAAAAAGCTAAAAGGGGCCAATATCTTTGATTACTTTGATGTCATAATTAATTCTGAAATGGCGGGGGTAAAAAAGCCACACCCCCAAATTTTTGAACTTGCTCTTGAAACCGCCAATGTTGCCCCAGCAAATTCGTTGATGGTCGGAGATAACCTGGAAGCTGATATTTTGGGCGCAAAGGCCGTTGGATTCCAAACGCTTCATTTTAATGCACATAGCGAGCCTCCCCATGAGATTTGCAAAATGATTAACTCCCTCGTTGAAATAAAAAGCATTTTATAGAGTTATAATAGGGTACAGCTTAGCCCCATTGTTTTAGTATAAAATTGCTTTAGGACCTATGAAAGGATTGCTTTTTCGCTGTATAATGGCGTTCACATTTGTATTGGTTGCTTTTTCTTGCTCTGAGGAACAGGATTTTAACCAATTCGATGACCTTAGTATTACCCCCACGGTAGCTTCCAGTATTTTACTTGTAGAATCTGATGAAGATTTCATTAACACCGTTTCCACTTTCGGAGCGTTTTATTCCCAAACTTTCAATTTTGACCCTTTTAACGAACAGTTTGTTGCAGAACGATTGCTTGAAGGCGTTATCCTGTATGAAATTGAAAATACGACAAGCAAACAACTCAACTTTAGTGTTGAGTTCTTAAGCGAACAGGGGGATCCACTGGCCATTGATACGTTTACCATCGAACCTGACCCTGCACCACTTGTTACTTTGGAGGTGGCATATGGACCGGGAGGAAGAAATATAGACATTTTAAGAAATACCGGTGCCATTAGGGTAACTGCCCAAAATCTTGGCGATAATACCAGTACTTCCTCCTCTCCAGACCCCAAAGTGATATTAAGGTCCGCGGGTGACTTCTTATTCCGGCTAAAATGAGACTGAAGTCCTTCTTCTTTTTAACCGCTATCTGCGGCGTGGTCTCTTTATGTGCCCAAAACAAGCAGTTGCTGTACGATTTTTATGAAATACCGCAATCGCTAATGGTCAACCCTGGGGTTAAAACCTCGGAGAAATGGCACGCAGGTATTCCCGGAATTTCAGGATTGTCTTTTCAAGCCGCTTCCAGTGGGGTTACCGTAAATGATTTGTTTGCCAATGATGGCATTGATTTTACGACCAAAGTAAGGGAAAGGGTTGTTGACGGAATGAGCAGGAGGGACGACTTTTCTGTTACCAATCAAATAGAGGTTTTTAACATTGGATTTAGGAACAGAAATAGGCCAGACGATTACTATTCCCTTGGTATGTATGTTGAAACAGATGTTATTGTGTATTGGCCTAAAGATCTTGCCATTCTGGCTTTTGAAGGAAACGGAGGAGCCAATCTTGGGCGAAGTTTTGATCTAGGGGACTTAAATCTTCGGGGAGAAATGATCAATGTTTTCCATTTTGGCGTCAACAGAAAGATAAGCAATGCCTTGTGGATAGGGGGCAGAGCTAAAATTTACTCTAGTATATTTCAGTTTCAGTCCAAAGGAAATAGCGGGTCATTCACTACTACACGGGGACAGGACAACATTTATAGAACTTCAATAGCCGCCGACATGCAATTACAAACCTCAGGAGTTGAAGGGTTTTTGGACGTTTTGGACGAAGATACCTCTGGAACTGGCGGAGATTTGGCTGATTTGTTTAGAAAAAGAGCTCTTTTTGGAGGAAACCTGGGACTGGGGTTTGATGCTGGTTTTAGCTACCAACTCAATCCACAGACCACCATTACGGGGAGTATCTTGGATGTTGGTTTTGTTTATAATTCCAAGGATATAATGAATTATACCCTTAGGGGAAGTGCTTCCAATGAAGGGCTCACCGTGTTTTTACCTGAAGATGTTACGAGTCTGAACAATGATTTATGGCAAGATTTGGTGGATGAGATTGAGGAGGCCGTCCCGTTTGAGGAAAACGAATCAGGATATGTGTCGTTTAGACCGGTCAAGGCTTATGGTTCAGTTCGATATGATTTTGGGCAGGCTGAATCTACCTTCAGTAAAGACTGTGGATGTGCGGTCGCAGTTCAAGAAAGCAGAAATAGCGATTTGTATCGGAATAGTGTTGGAGGACAGCTTTTTATGATGAAAAGACCAAGAGGCGTCCAAGCGGCACTCACAGGATTTTATCAGAGGAGATTTGGTAGAACTTTGGCGCTAAAAACGACTTATACCGTGGATAAATACTCGCTGACCAATATTGGCTTGGGCCTTAACCTGCAGGCGGGTCCCATAAATTTTTACATTATGGGGGATAACCTTTTGGCCTACAGAAACGTGGCTGATAGCCATTATGCTTCTTTACAATTCGGATTTAATATTATATCTTGGAACGATAATTGATTACTTGTTCCATATGAAATCTCGATTATTATTTTTATTGGTATTCCTATTCGGATTTGGTGTTGTTGTCAATGCGCAATTGAACAACTATAAATATATTATTGTGCCTAAAAAGTTCAAGGACTACAATATTGAGAATAAACATCAGACCAGTACGAACCTGAAATTTCTTCTGGTGAAAAATGGATTCAACGTTGTTTATGATGATCGTCTTCCAGAAGATTTGGCTGACAATCGCTGTTTGGGTCTTTTGGCAGATCTTCAAGATGAATCCAGTATGTTTACTACCAAATTGACGGTAGTACTTAGAGACTGTAAAGGCGTTGAGGTTTTCAGGTCGCTTGAAGGACGAAGTAAGACAAAGGAATACAAAGTTTCCTATAGGGAAGCACTCATGGAAGCAGGCACTTCCTTTGAAGGAATGAACTATAAATATACCCCCAAACAGGAAGATACAGCAAGGGAAGCTACTACTGAAGAGCCCATTGTAGTAAGTTTTAAGAATGATGTTAAAAGCTTGGAAGACACTGTAAAACAGTCAGTGGTGAAACAAGTGGCAACGCCAGAAGAACAGAGTTTTGAGAGCAAGGAGCCCAAAACATCAAGTTTTAAAAAGTCGGTGACATCTGAGACCGTCCCTGAAGCAATAGAGCTGCTTTATGCCCAACCCACGGAAACTGGGTATCAATTGGTGGACAGTTCTCCCAAAGTAATTCTTAAATTGATTAAGACCTCTGTGGACAATATTTTTCTAGTGGATGACGAAGTTAAAAACGGAATGGTCTACAAAAAAGGGGAGAAGTGGTTCTTGGAGTACGCCGAGGGTAGTGGTAAAAAACTTGAAGAACTACATATCAAGTTCTAGTATTCATATTTTCCTTTCCAACGTTTTTTTAGAAAATCGCGCATGGCTTTCTCCCTGGGATTCTCACCGGGTTCGTAGAAAACGGTCCCAGAGATTTCTTCAGGAAGAAATTCAAAGTCCACAAAATTATTCTCATGGTCGTGGGCATAATCATAGCCTTTTCCATAACCCAAATCCTTCATCAACTTTGTTGGAGCGTTCCTAATGGGCAGCGGTACAGGTAGGTCCCCCGCTTCCTTTACTTTTTGTTGAGCCTGCTTGATGGCAGCATAACTCGCGTTGCTTTTGGCAGAACTGGCCAAATAGGTGGCGCACTGACTAAGAATGATCCTTGCTTCGGGATATCCGATCGTGTTCACTGCTTGGAACGTTGAATTGGCCATTACCAATGCAGTGGGGTTCGCATTTCCAATATCCTCGGAGGCCAGTATGACCATTCTCCGGGCTATGAATTTCACATCTTCACCACCTTCAATCATTCGCGCTAGCCAATAAACCGCAGCATTTGGGTCACTGCCCCTAACCGATTTGATAAATGCAGAGATAATATCATAGTGCTGTTCTCCTGTCTTATCGTACAAAACGGTGTTTTTCTGAACCTTGTTAATTACCAATTCATTGGTAACCGTTATGGATTCGCCAATCTCCGAGTTTACGATAAGTTCGAAAATATTGAGCAATTTTCTCCCGTCACCACCAGACAATCGCAAAAGCGCTTCGGTTTCCTTTAAAGCAATTTTTTTGGATTTTAAGATGGTATCTGTAGCGATTGCCCTATGTAGCAGGGCTTCTAAGTCTTGCTTGCCAAACGGATTCAAAACATAAACCTGACACCTGGACAAGAGTGCAGGAATAACCTCAAAACTTGGATTTTCGGTAGTGGCACCGATAAGGGTTACCCAGCCCTTTTCAACAGCACCGAGCAAGGAATCTTGTTGGGATTTGCTAAAACGATGGATTTCGTCTATAAACAAAATTGGATTTTTGGAAGTAAAGAGCCCTCCACTTTGCTTGGCCTTGTCTATTACTTCCCTAACATCTTTCACTCCACTGCTTATGGCACTTAGGGTATAGAAGGGCCTTTCGCTCTCATGGGCAATAATGTTGGCCAAGGTGGTTTTTCCTGTGCCCGGAGGTCCCCAAAAAATCAGAGAGGGAATGATACCGTTCTTAATCTGGTGCGTTAACGAGCCATCTGCCCCTACCAAATGGTTTTGACTTATATATTCTTCCAAGGTTTTAGGCCTTACACGCTCTGCCAACGGTTCATTCATAGCGATAAAAATAATACATTTTACAGCGAGAATACCTGAATTGGAACAACCCTGTTTTGAAAGTTTTACCCTATTAACCTGACAATTTGTGTAATTTCAAGATTATGGATGGATAATTGTTATTGGAAAAGAGAACGATGACAAGAGACGGTTTTCAATTTTCGGGAAGTGTACTGCTGGCGCCTTTGGCGGCCATACTTGCTATATGGACCGTTTTTTGGATAGAGGTACAGTTTGGTGTAAATTTTAATGATTTTGGAATTTATCCGAGAAAATTGACCGGATTGAGAGGTGTTGTTTTTAGCCCATTTATCCATGGATCTGTGGAACATCTGTATAACAATACCATTCCTTTAGCGGTTTTGACTGCCTTTTTGGTATACTTCTACGGCGAGACCGCCCTTAGGACCCTCGTTTTGGGCGTACTACTTTCAGGACTGTTGACATGGTTGATCGGCAGATCATCCTACCACATTGGCGCCAGTGGACTTATCTATGTTCTGGCAAGTTTCATATTCTTTAAGGGTGTTTTCGCTAAGCATTTTAGACTTGTAGCACTGTCCCTAGTGATCGTTTTTATCTATGGCAGCATGATATGGTACATTTTTCCGGTTAAGGAGGGCATATCATGGGAAGGTCATTTATCTGGATTTATAACAGGCTTGTTCCTTGCCTTGATTACCAAGGTCAAAGTTCCCGAAGTGAAAAAATACGAATGGGAGAAAGAGGACTATAATGAGGATGACGACCCCTTTCTGCGCCATTTTGATGAAGATGGAAATTTTATCGAACTACAATCCGAAGAAAATCCGGTTGAGGATGATTCGATCAAGATCACCTATCATTATAAAAAGAAAAGGGAGAACTGAAGATTATTTACTTCGTTGCCTAACTACTTCATAAAGGAAGACACCGCACGCTACGGATACATTTAATGACCCAATTTGACCCATCAAGGGAAGTTTGGCCTTATGATCTACCATTTTAAGGATGGATGGGGATATGCCCCTGTCTTCTGCCCCCATGACCACAGCACAGGGTCCTTCAAAATCGATGGAATAGATATGGTTTTCTGTTTTTTCGGTAGCTGCAACCACAGTTACTCCCGATGACTGAAGGTAGAATATGGCATCTTTTAGATGGTCGACCTTTGCTACCGGAACATTAAAAACTGCACCGGCAGAAGTTTTAACGGTATCGTCAGTAATTGGTGCAGCACCGCTTTTGGGGACTATAATGCCATCAACACCGCAACATTCGGCGGTCCTTATGATAGCTCCAAAATTCCTGACATCTGAAACCTGGTCCAATAGTAGAAAAAAAGGAGAGTTTTTTTCTGCAACTACCTTTTCCACTAAATCATCAAAATGATGGAATTGAACCGGGGAAATTTGTGCTACGGCACCTTGATGATTGTTTTTGGTCAACCGATTTAGCTTTTCCACAGGTACATAGGAATAGCTTAGTCCTTGCTTTCTAATTACGCCTTCCAATTCACGAAACAACTCACCGCTAAGTCCCTTTTGCAGAAAGACCTTATTGATGGGCTGGGAGGCATCAATCGCTTCTAAAATGGCTCTAATTCCGTATATCTGGTTGCTCATTCGACTATAATCTTGGAGTTGCGTTGAATCAAGATGCTAGTTTGTGAACCATCACCGCACCATTGTTGACTGCTGTTATCAAATATTTTTCTCCCTTTGAGTTCTCTATGATTTCAATACTCTTTACATTACCATTGAGGAACAATCCGGACTTTTGATGGGGTAGGGGAGTATATCCATCCTTTCCGTTGGAAAGCAATATTTGTCCCGAAATGGCATCCAAACGAGGAGTTTCCACCTCGGTCTCATAGATATTCCCTGCGGTGATGATATCTTCATAACCATCTTTGTTAATATCCACCATCACACAATCCAGCAAAGGGAAGAATTGACTTTCCACGGGCAAGATACTCTTTTCGAAACTTCCGTCTCCTTTGTTGATCAACAAAACGGAGTTGAATTCGGTTACACTATTTTCATAGGAGGAATCCAATTTATCCCCGTAGATGTCCACCAAGCTGGCATTGGCAAATTCACTATAGGTGCCAAATTTTTCTTTGATAAATGGCATTTGTTGCGAGGAACATTCACGGCCCCGGACTGGGACATAGGTGCCATTGTATTTTTTACTGAGGACGATATCATTTGTTCCGTTTTCGTCAAAATCCGTAGCATAAACCTTAAAGGGCTTTTCTGGAGAGGCTTTAAACTTGATATTAAGTCCAGCATTTCCAATTATGTAATCTTTGAGTCCATCCTTGTTTACATCTGTTTCATGGACCGAGAACCACCAACCTTTTTCCTGAAGGAGGGAATCCTTTTCCCCAATGTTCTGAAACCGGCCCTGTTCGTTCAAAAAGACCCCTATGCCTGTCCATTCGCCAACCACTATAAAATCCATCCACCCATCATTGTTGACATCTGTTGTTTGAATATCATTTACAATACCAAAGGAATGTAGTTGTGGCGCAATTTTTTGGGTAACATCTATCAGCTCCCCATCCACATTTTCATAAAGCGTGGAAGATTGTGGATTTGGGTACATTTTTGGTACCACGCGATTCCCCACAAGAATATCTTGATCTCCGTCTTGGTCAAAATCAATAAAACTTACTGCTTTACCGTTTTTGGGATACGATCCAAGCGCATCGATTTTCATTTTGGTAAATGTTCCGCTTCCGTTGTTAAGGTAGATTCTATCCTTGTGGTATGATGAAAATTCGTCAAACTCGTTGCCTCCACTGACTACATAAAGATCTAGGTCGCTATCTCCATCAAAATCGAAAAAAGAGGACTCCATGTCTTCAAATTGCGCGTCATTGGCTAGGGCCGTGGAGTTCAATTTGGTGAATCCCTTATTGGATTGCAGGTAAAGCTGCCCAGCCTGACCTGACGCGCCCCCAATATGTAAATCCATAAGCCCATCGTTGTTGATATCCCCTTTTGTGATAAACGGCCCTAGATTAGATTGTTTGTAGGGGAGTAGAATCTCCTTTTCAAAATCATCGAACGGATTTTCCTTATGCACAAAATCCAACCCAATGTTTTTGACCGCTACCGGAAGAAAGTAATTTTTTATGGGTTTTTTTGGCACTATCTGCTTCGCATCTTCAATGTCAAACACCACTGTGCTGTTACTCGGCACGTTGAATTTTTGCTCCATCTTACCAGACTTCCAAAAAACGGTTATCGTATCTACGGTCTGGTGTTTCCCAAGCCCAAAAAATGCGTTGTTCTCCTGTGATGATCTATACCCTCGAACACGTTTTATTTCTATGGTTTGCGAAGTACCCTGGGTCTTGATATCCACTTTGGCAAATTCTTCTGAGGAGGTACCGTTAGTGACTACTTTAAGGTAATTCCCTTTATTTTCCTCTATAGCCAGGTTTTTATATAAAAAGGCTTGGTCGTCCATATTATTGATGACAAGGTCTAGGTCCCCATCATTATCTAAATCCCCACTTACAGCTCCGTTGCTAAAGGAAAAGTCGTCCAAGCCCCATGCGCTGGATACATTCTCGTATTTAAGAGGAGATGTTCTTTTGTACATGATGTTTGGCAGCTTTTCAGAAGGCATAGAGCTGTATAGGCTTTCCTTGACCTCCAGAGGCACATTTTGACCATACTTTTGACGGGCTTCGAATACTCGTCGCTGCAAATCGTTATCCAATGCGTAACGTCTGTATCCATTGGTTATATGTATTTCCTTATGTCCATCCAAATCAAAATCGTTCATAAGTACCGACCAACTCCAATCTGTATTGGCTACCCCGGAAAGTTGGGAGATGTTGTTGAATTTTTGATTTCCAAGGTTTTTCTGCAAGGAATTATACATGTATTGATACTGGAAATCCGCTTTATTGACCAAGTAATCGAACCTACCTGTGCTCATTGAAGCCATTAGCGTCTTTGACCGTACATGGTCGTTTGCAGCCATATCAAGAACAAAGATATCCTGAAGGTTGTCGTTGTCCAGGTCGGCTATATCCAATCCCATCCCATAAAAGGATATCTGATTGGTGGTTTCCTTGATTTTATCTTTAAACGTGCCGTCGCCATTGTTGATGTACATCACATCGGGGAGGTAGTAATCACTAGCGAGGTACATGTCCATCCATCCGTCCTCATTGATATCGGAAATAGCGAGGCCAAGACCAAAAATGGGCTTTTCTATTCCAACTTGTTTGGTCACATCGGTGAATTTTCCTCCATCATTGCGATAAAAATGGGATGAATTATAATAGGTACTCTCCGGGTTGGCCTGCATATATCGTTCCAAGCGAATGGGGTCAAAACCGTAAAGCTCATTTTCGTTCATGACTACACAATCGAGATCTCCATCCTTATCGAAGTCAAAAAAAGCAGATTGGGTACTTATGCCCACATCTGCAAGTCCGTAATCTTGTGCACTTTCCAGAAAGGTTTCATTTTTTTGGTTAATAAAGAGCAAGTTTTTACGTTGATCACGGTTTTTAGGGCCACCTTGGGAAATATAGATATCAACCCAGCCGTCATTGTTAACATCGGCAAAAGTTACCCCATTGGACCAATGTTTTCCAGTATTGATTCCAGATGTTTGGGTAATATCCTTGAATTTTAGCCCTCCTTCATTGATATAAATCCGGTTGGGAACTTGATTTCCGCAAAAGACAAGGTCCAGTAGGCCGTCGTTGTTGAGATCTTCGAGCCCAACCCCGGCACCATTGTAGAAGTAATCATAATCAAAGAGATTCTCCATGGTAGCCACATTATGTTGGATGGCATTTGTGAAGTCCAAACCAGTTTCAGTGGCATCTAGCTTCTGGAACAAAGGGCTTGACGGAGTAGGTGAAGAAATATCAACCGTTTTATCTTTGGTGGAAACCTCACCACAGCCTATCAATAGAACGCAATATAGGAGCAAAGAAATTTTTCTTAGCATTGAGAAAATGGAATTAATTCAAAATAAACTATAATAATCCTTGCTACATAGCGAAGAGGAATTATTGTAAGCACCTAAGCATAAGTCGTTTTGGGAGCGGAAAACTAATTCAATTTGGGAAAATAATTAGATAGTAAAGCGTTAAAAGTTTGGTGAAAAAAAAGGGCATCCATTTGGATGCCCTTTTCATATGCTGATTTAGTGTATTATTCACAAACCGCGATTCCAATTGGTCCAACAACTGGACCTAGGGCACCACCTGCATCAGCTGCAGCTTGGTTACCATTTGGATCGGCAATGTTGTAAGAGTGCTCAGACTCGAACGCTCCAGGAACGTACGCAACGTCCAAGGAAGTTGCTCCTTCAGGAACAGTGAACTTGGCAGAACCAGAAGTTCCATTTCCTAAGGTGTACTCTTGAGCAGAACCACCATCGATGGAAACAGTGATTTTAGCTCCATCCCATCCATCTCCAAAGCTATCGAAGAAGTTAATGGTATATTCACCTGGGAATGGTGCATCTGCGTTCAACAGAGTACAATCCAATACAAGAACTTGGATGAAGTTCTCAGTACCAGGTGCGTTGGTAGTAATGATTCTGCCATCGGCAGTCTCAATCTCAACACGTAGGTTGAATTCGTCATTAACACCCAAATCACCAAATGTCAAGGCACCGCCCAACAACTCAGCAAGCGTACGGGTGAATTCCACTCTTCTATAAGAAGAAACTACTTCTCCATCATCATCAGTTTCCTCAACAAGCTCTAAGCTAGAGATATCATAGCTTACCAATTCGGCCTCTGCCTCAGAAAGGTCAGGATCACCTGTCTCAATGGTTCTATCAACAAACTCTCTGAAGATTCTCAAAGTACTCAATAAATCTCCGTCGCTTCCATCATCGATTCTCAACTCAATAGATAGGTCATCATTAGTAGCAGTTGGAGCGATATTGATACCAAACTTGTTCGCTACGTTGATTCCGTCATTTAAGAATGGAGTCAAGAAGCTAACACCATCGTCAACAACCTCAGTGTAACGGTAAGGGGAGCTAAAGAAAGAACCACCACTTACGTTACCAGTTGTATCAGAGTTTTTGAAAGATCTACCATCGGTAAGGAAGAGTTCCATGTCAACTACAAACTGATCACCAGGCAATACTTGGGTCACATCAAGGCCAAGCGCTGTAAGCAATTCACCAAAAGTAATAGTGTACTCAAAGCTTGGAAGTCCTTCTGTGGTTCCAAAATCGCTAGCAGCAATTGTTGTCAAAGCAACTCCGGAAACTGAATCATCAGTACCGTTGTTGTCATCGAATGTTCCAGTAATCTCTACACGGTCAAGCAACGCTCCACCCTCGGCATCCTGTTCTTGGATGCTAAAGAATACAGGACTGGCCAAATCAAATAGATCCAGAGAACCAGTTTGTGAAAGGGTCCTTAAAACCGCTCCACTTGTTACAGTGTCCTGTACAACAACGGACACCTTGTCATCTTCACTACACCCTGCGATAAAAATTCCCACGGCAAGCAAGACATATATCTTGAAATTTTTCATGTAATTAAATTTTACGTTTTTCATCGCTTTCTTTTTAGTTGGCCACAGGACCAGTTGCGTTAGTATCCCAGAATACTGGCTGTGTCTGATCTGCTTTTTGGGTGATATTAGAGTTATTGTTCACCGCGTTAGCAGGATAGTACATAGAACGAATGAACTGTCCTGGGTCTGGCTCCAAGTTTGGCTGCAATGTAGTTGGGAAACCGGTTCTTCTGTAGAAGTTGTAAGGCTCAACACCATTACCAAATTGTGCAATGAAGTATTGCTCGGCCAAAACATCCCATTTTCCATCTCCAACGGCATCGTCAAAGTTGATACCTATTGCAGTTCTGTAGGCGTCGATTTCACCGGCAGAAGGTACGAAGGAAAGGTCAGCACCAGCTTCTCTTCCAGAAAGGAACGCTTGAACCTTTGCCATAGACTTGTCAAAACCAGCTAGCATGAAAGTACGGGCGTCACCTGTATTTCCTGCAACCATTGCCATTTCAGCTCTCATGAAATCCACGCCGAAGGCAGTAAGCAAGTTGGTGATACCAGTTCCACCACCACCGGAAGTGGTTCCGATTGCTTGGAAGCTGTCGTCATCAAACCTACCTGCAACAGGGTATGTTCCGTAAGTCGTTCTCAATAGACCATCTGGTGGGATACCATCAGCTTCTCCGTGAGCTCTTCCCCAGAAACCGTTTGGCAAGTAGCAGAAGTCTCCACCGAAACCGGCATCCAAATAGTGTTGTGGAGGTGTCTCCAAAGAACAGTTCAACAACTCTTCGTTAGGAGCAATACCTGCACCAGGAACCGCATCGGTCTGACGGTAGAAATAGTAACGGATACGTGGATCGTCAGTTGTATCCATCAATTGCATCAACCAGTTAGACATGTATTCTCCGGCACCAGCAGCTTGGTAGTTGATACCATATCTTGGGTGTCTTGTATCAGGCTGGGTTGCACTGGAGGCTGGCCAGCTCCAAAGGAAATCATCGGCAGTACTTTGAATGTAGTTACCACCTGAAATGATTGCATTGAAACTTGCTGCAGCGTTCGTGTCAACCAATCTACGCTGAACGTAAATCTTCAACTTTAATGTATTCGCAGCTCTTACCCATTTGTCATAATCGTTTCCGTAGAAGAAATCGGCTGCTGGGTCAGAGGTAGGTGAACTGTTGAAGTTTGCAATGGCTTGATCGATAAGAGCCAAAGAAGCATCATAAATACTTGCTCCACTGTCTACCGCAGGGTTAAAATTGGCCTCACCGCCAGTAATTGCCTCTGTGTAAGGTACATCTCCGAAGAAATCCACCATACTTACCATCAAGAACGCCTCGATGAATTGGCTGATACCGATGTGACGGGTCAAACCGGCCTCTTCTGCCAAAGGAGTCATGGCTCTAATGTCAGCAAGAACACCTCGGTAGGCATTTCTCCATTCATCGTCCATATCACTGGCCTGGTAAACGGTGTTATAGTTCCTACCGTTCATGTTTACGATTCGGGTCATTTCCATACCCAATTCGTTGAAACCATCACCTGTGGTGTTACCACCTGATGAGAAGTTATCGTTAAGATCAAAATCCGCATCTCCTTCAAACTGTCGTACAAAGTCCTCTTGTATCGAAGCTAAGAAGAAGTCAACACTCGCCTGATCCGGAGTCAAGTTGTTTGGATTGGCGGTAATGTCGAGCTCCGTGGTCTCACAAGAGGTAAATGCAAGCAATCCTCCCAAGACCGTCAAAGTCATATATCTGCTAATATTTTTC
>JBCCUY010000002.1:0-34741 GCA_039196145.1 Bacteroidota bacterium | reverse complement strand
TAATAAAATCATGTTGAAAATGCTTATCAAACACCGTGAATAAAAAATCTAAGTGCTTGATTATTAATTTTAACCTGAATTGAAAAATTGTGAACAAACTTTTTATTGCGTTCAAAGCAATTATTTCCTCATTATTTTATTCCACATTTCAACAAACCATCATCATCAACATTTTTATAATTTTAAAAAAGAAAGAAAAATAGATTATAATGTAATTGTTGATAAACCAAAGTTGTTTTGGTATTAGTTGATGTTTCTTCCTATGGTGTCGGATTATAATTTGTAATTTTCACAAAATTAAACTGTCGATGTCTAAGAAAAAGAAAAGGGCAAGAAGTCAGCGAAAGAATGAGATTACGAAAGGCATCTTTACAGTACTGGAAAAAGAACCTTCCAAAAGTTTTAATTACAAACAAATAGCTGCAAAACTTGGGTTATCGGATACCCAAGAACGAAATTTACTCATTAAACGCCTTGGTCAGCTTAAATCCAGTGATCGGATACTGGAAACCGAAAGGGGAAGATTCAAAAAGAAACCTTCCTTGCATACCTATTACACTGGAAAAGTGGACCTGACCACCAGTGGTAACGCTTATATCATAGCCGAAGAATTGGATGATGACGTGTTCATTCCCTACAAGAAGCTGAATAGGGCTTTTCATGGGGATTTGGTGGAAGTGTTCTTGAAGCCCAGGCGCAATGGCAAGAAACCCGAGGGTGAGATTGCCAAGGTTTTGGAACGAAGAAAATCCACTTATGTGGGTATTGTGGACAAGCAAAAAACTTTTGCTTTTGTGCGACCTTCCGACCCAAAGATGTACACTGATATATTTGTCCCTTTGGAAAAACTAAAGAAGGCAAAGGACGGTGAAAAAGTGGTAGTGAAGCTTGGCGATTGGCCAAAGGATGCTGATTCCCCCTATGGGGAGGTCACAGAGGTTTTGGGAAAACCTGGAGAGCACAACACAGAGATTCATTCCATTTTGGCAGAGTACGGGCTACCTTATGAATTCCCTTATGAGGTGGAGCAATTTGCAAAAACATTGGATACCAAAATCCATGAGTCAGAAGTAGCGAGGCGAAGGGATATGCGAGACGTGCTCACGTTTACCATTGACCCAAAAGACGCGAAGGATTTTGATGATGCACTTTCATTTCAAAAACTGGAAAATGGAAATTATGAGATAGGTATCCATATTGCTGATGTTTCCCATTACCTTCAGCCCGGTACCGTTTTGGATGATGAAGCGTATGAAAGGGCCACATCGGTGTATTTGGTGGATCGTGTGGTGCCCATGTTGCCAGAGGTGTTGTCGAACATGGCCTGTTCCTTAAGGCCCAATGAGGAAAAATATACCTTTTCTGCCATCTTCGAAATGGATGAAAATACCAAACTGATCAACCAATGGTTTGGGAGGACCGCCATTAACTCCAATGAGCGTTTTGCGTATGAGGAGGCACAGCATATCATAGAAACCGGACAGGGAAAAATTCCAAAAGAGGTATCTATACGGGGCAAGGCCTACGAGGTTGGTCCAGCTATAAAAGAAGCCGTTTTGAGTTTGGACAAAATGGCCAAAGTAATGCGCAAGCAACGCATGGATGAAGGGGCTATTTCGTTTGATAAGATTGAGGTGCGGTTCAACCTAAATGTAAAGAACGAACCCGAAAGCGTGTTCTTTAAAGAAGCAAAGGATGCCAACAAGCTTATTGAGGAGTTCATGTTGTTGGCGAACAAAAAGGTGGCCGAATTTATTGGAAAACAAAAGAAGACCTTTGTATACCGGATTCACGATGAACCTGATGAGGAAAAACTGTTGGCCCTAAACGGACTGATTTCCAGGTTTGGCCATTCCATTAACCTGAAGGATAAAAAGAGTTTGAACAGTTCGCTGAACCAACTATTAAAAGATGTAAAAGGAAAGAAAGAACAGAATTTGGTGGATACCCTGACCATTCGGAGCATGAGCAAGGCCATTTATACTACCGAGAATATTGGTCACTACGGTCTTGGGTTTGACTATTACACCCATTTTACCTCACCTATACGACGATATCCCGATGTAATGGTACATCGGTTGCTCCAACACTATTTGGATGGAGGAAAACAGCCCCAAGCACCTGTGTATGAGGAAAAGTGCAAACATTCTTCAGACATGGAACTGTTGGCTTCCAGTGCAGAACGGGATTCCATAAAATATATGCAGATCAAGTTTATGGAAGATCATAAAGACCAAGAGTTTTTAGGCGTGATTTCGGGTGTCACGGAGTGGGGCATCTATGTGGAAATTATGGAGAACAAATGCGAGGGAATGGTGCGTATCAGGGATATTAAGGATGACTATTATTTGTTTGATGAAAAACAGTTTGCGATCGTTGGTGAACGGACCAATCGCATGTACCAACTAGGGGATGAGGTATATGTAATGGTAAAAGACACCGATTTGGTGAAACGACATCTGGATTTTTCCTTGTTGGGGAAAAAGAAAAACTGATTTTGGAACATAATTTGTGATATGTGGGCATAAATTTTTGAGACATGAAGGCTTTTAAAATTTTAGCGCTGCTGATTTCATTTCAAATCGTAAGCGCACAAGAAGAACAGCTTACAAAGGAACTACGGGAATTTACTGAAGTAAAGGGTTTTGATGGACTATCCATCAACCTTATTAAATCCAATGAGAACAAGGCCGTAATTAAAGGGGCAAACACTGGAAAAGTTGCCATTGTCAACAATAATGGGGTGTTGAAACTTCGTATGGAAATTGACAAAATTTTTAGTGGCTATAGAACCCATGTAGATCTTTATTTTGCACAAACGCTTAAAGTAATTGATGTGAATGAAGATGCCCGGATTAGGTCCACTGAAATTTTTGAACAGGATGTTCTGGACTTAAGGGCCCAAGAGGGTGGTGAGTTGGAGCTGAAATGTCAGACAGAACAACTTTTGATTAAGGCGATTACGGGAGGAGAAATAGCGGTAAGTGGTTTTTCGGACAACCAGGACATCATTATCAATACTGGAGGTAGCTATGACGGAAAGGAATTTAAAACCCGTTTTTCCACGATTGTGGTAAATGCAGGAGGAGATGCAAAAATCTACGCTACGGATTACGTAAAGGCAAATGTAAAAGCCGGGGGTGAGGTCCTGGTTTATGGTGACCCCTTAAAAATGGATGAAAAAAAAGTGTTCGGAGGGAAGATAATACGAATGGACTAATATGATAGACGATATTCAAGCGGCAATACCTTTGGGGTTTTTACTGGCCTTTATGATAGGTCCGGTGTTTTTTGTGCTCTTGGAAACGAGTGCCACCAAAGGTTTTAGAGCTGGAATCAGTTTCGATTTTGGGGTGATTATTGCCGATATTGTCTTTTTGTTGATAGCGTATTTCAGTAGTTTTCAACTGTTGGAAAACCTAAGCAACCAACCAGGTCTTTTTGTTTTCGGGGGGATGATTCTTTTGGTGTACGGGATTGTAATTTTCGTAAAAAAAGCTTCTAAAAAGGAAAATTTGAAGGCTTCAAAAGGAACTTATGCAGGGCTTATGATAAAAGGCTTTTTACTCAATTTTATCAATATTGGGGTGCTCGCATTTTGGTTGGGTCTTATAGTTATTGTGGGACCTAGTCTGGATAATGACCCAAATCGCATTTTGGTCTTTTTCAGCACAATGATCATTGTCTATTTTATGACGGATGTCTTCAAGATATTGTTGGCCAAGCAATTAAAGGGATATTTGACGAAAGACCGGATTGTGATGATCAAAAAAATACTTGGTCTGGTAATTATCGTTTGTGGAATCGTTTTGATAATCAAAGGTTTTCTTCCCAAAGAAAAGTTTGATATCAAAGAAGGGATTGAACGCATAAGTGAATAAAAAAAACCCAGCAAAATTTGCTGGGTTCTTGGAGGCATCGAGCGGATTCGAACCGCTGTACAAGCTTTTGCAGAGCTGTGCCTAGCCACTCGGCCACGATGCCGTTTCAGGGAGCAAATGTACTACTTTTTTTAGGTTGCCCAAACCAAAACTAAGGTCTTTCAGCACTTAAAACAACAGCTACACTTTGGACATCCCCACCAATTGGAGGGTTTATTTTTGCAACTTCAATTTCCGATTTTTTTACTTCGGGCAATTCTTTAAAAATCCTATCAAGAATTCGTTTTGCTACATGCTCCAACAAATTGGAACGAACGGCCATTTCTTCCTTAACTATGTTATTGAGATGAACGTAATCAACCGTGTCTGAAAGTTTATCGGATTTTGAAGGGAGGGATAAATTGGCGTAAATCTCTAAATCCACCCGATAATCACTTCCTATCAACATCTCCTCCTTAAGACACCCATGATTGGAATGTACCCTGATATTCTTTAACCTAATTTTCCCCACGCCCTAAAATTTTAGAGCAACAAAAATAGGGCAAACCACGGGATTAATACATACACCTACAGTTACTGATACCTTGGAAAAGATCCATTCCAACAGTAAGAACATGGGTACCCGTGCTATATCCTAGAATTTCGTTGGTAATTACCTGATATGAATATCCAAAATAGAAATTGTTCTTTTTTAGTCCTGCAATAGGTGCAATGTAGAGGGGTTTTCCCAATTGATCGTTTAAAAAACGGTAGGTTACACCAACATAATAATAATCCTCAAAATCGTGAAATCGAAATTTGGCATTTAAATCGGTCACGGACCTACCATCACTTTCAAAGTACTGATAGAAAACAGAGGGCTCAATTTCCAATTTGCTGTTTTTGTTTTTGGAAATACTATATCCAGCATAGGCATAGTAATTTCTCAAAGTGTTAGGCTCAAAAACAGGATTAAACTGTGCCAAGTCTTTGTTGAGAACGTTGGAAGCATTGGCGCTGATATAGAATTTTTTAAATCGATATAACACCCCAAGATCAAAGTTGTGGTTTGTGGTAGCCTTATCGTCGGTAGGACGCTGGCCGTTGAAATCGGTAAAATTTTCTACATCAATTCTAAACTGGTTGAAGTTGTATGAAATACCAAAAGACAGGAAGATATCCTCATAGCGATCTAAAGTAAGGTGGTGGGCAAAAGACACCCTTGCACCCCTTTGCTTGGTTTCCCCATTACTATCGTTGTACATCAACATTCCTAGACCCGATCGGTTACCGATACGCGCATCCGCCGCCAAGGTCTGCGTATCAGGGGCATCTTCTATACCAACCCATTGGGTTAAACCGTTAAGTCGAACCTTTATATGATCACCAATACCTGCATAGGTAGGAGACATTAAGAAGGGGTTGTCCGCAATATACTGCGATAACTGCGGAATGGTTAATTCCTGGGCTGCCCCTCCAAGGGAGAGCAGCATGATGAGGGCGGGGAATAGATGTTTTTTTAACATGATGTCGTAGGTTAAACTATCATTGTCGATATAGGGTAAAATGTCCAACTAATTCTCTGTCATCATTTTCGCCTTGAAGCTTAATGATGTACCAGTAGTCTCCTGTAGGGAGCTCACTGTTATTATAGATTCCGTTCCATCCAGAATCGCCATAACCCATGCGATAGAGCTCTCTACCATAACGATCGAAAATGATCATTAGTACGTTCGGGAAGGCCTCCAGATTGTCTGGCAACCAGGTGTCGTTCATATTGTCACCATCAGGTGTGAAGAAGTCAGGAACCTCAATATCTATGAACTCCATAAATATTTCCATGGTTACCTCACAACCGTTTTGATCTACCACTGTAACAGGGTAAGTATCAGTTCTGTTGATGATGTACGTATTGTCCGTTCCATTGTTCACATCGCCAAAATAGAAGGTGTAATCTTCCAAACCTCCCTGGGCCGTGGCGGTAATCTCATTGATGTTACTATTTTCAAGCACCAAGGTCAATGGTTCAAAACCGGTAATGGTGAAATCAATGGTATTGATGCAACCATTGGAGTGAGCAATAGTCAAATAATGGTCTCCTGGCGCAATATTGGTAAAGTCCGAGGTCAACTGTAGGTCAGCAGGATCTGTTGAATCTATGGCATACATCACCTCACCAATAACGGTTTGATCTTCAAACTCGATATCCAATCTATTGGTTGGCAAATTGCCATCACACTCATATATTGGGTCCACCAATGCAGCTAGGTTAACCCCAGGATTGATTTCCACAAATACATTGGTTTCGCAACCTTGAGCATCCCTTACAAAGACCACCTGGGTTCCGGCCGCCAGATTCTGGAACAAGATTTGATCTTGAACGTAGTCAGCATCTGCATTGGAGTTCAGGCTTGTGAAATATGGGGCCGTACCTCCTGTAATATCCAATTCAAAAGAACCGTCGGCGCTATTGAAACAAACCTCATGCATTACATTTATGGCTTGAGCCTGCAGGGATTGTGGTTGAATGATTTCGAATTGGAAGGTTTCAAAACATCCATTGCGATCTTGTGCAATTACATCATAAATACCAGGGGCCAAATCTGTGAATGTACCCACCGTATCAAACTGGTCAAGGTTTGGAGTTATGGCATAGAAAATTTCTCCTGTTCCACCAGAAACTTCAACCGTAATGGTACCATCTTCCAATCCGGAGCAGGTAACATCTGTGGATTCTTGTCTATCTATTTGCAAAGGAGTTGGGTCAATAATATCTATCGCCAAGCTCGTTGCATCACAATCCATACTTGTTACATGTACAAAGTACTGTCCGGCCACAAGTCCACTAAATTCACCGGTAGGTTGTGGTCCCGCAACAGAAGAGGTAAGCCCTGCATCCGCAAACAGCTCATAGGAGTAATTTCCTAATCCACCTACGGCCGTAGCCCTTATTATTGCAGAAGCTTCTCCAGTACAATTGATGGTGGCAGCGCTATCGTCGATTACCATATCCAAAGGAATTATCGGGTCAACGGTAACCTGATTGGAAATCATAGCTTCACAACCAAAGGCATCCCTAACGTAGTATTGGTATGCTCCTGCTGGTACAGTGAAGGTATGTGTGTTTCCTCCTGACATATTACTGTAGACCACACCGTCCAAGCTATACTGATAAGGAGCTGTTCCTCCAACAGCGGACAATTGAATGTCGGCTTGGGAAGTACAGGTCATTTGGGAAACTTGAATTAGGTTCGCCATAACCTCAACAGGTTCTGAAATGGTCACTTGGATCGTTTCAACGTCACAGCTCCAACCATCTGATACTGTAATGCTATATATACCGGCACCAAGGTTGTTAAAGGCTTGACTGGCTTGTCCTCCAGAAGTTGAAACAATAGTTGTTCCAGTTGGGTCGTAAACGTTCAATTGATATTGATACACCCCTCTACCGTTCAGCACATTTTGAGCTGTTACCGTGGCATTGGTATCACCAAAGCAAACCAAATTGGTCGGTGTAGCATTGATATCCGCTGTAATAGGTGTTGGTTGGGTCAATGTAATTGGCTCATTGATGGTACAACCAGCACCGTCAACAATCTCAACATCGAACAAACCTGCTGAAAGGTCTTGGAATACAAAGCTTACCACATTAGACACATTGTATACCTGAGATGTTGTGGTATTGGTCAATTGAATATCGTAAGGAGCAAAACCACCTGTCGGGGACACTTCAATTTCACCCAAATTATTGGCACAAGTTACATTCGCCACTTCAATTGGTGTAGCAGACAACGCCATATCCGGTGAAGCGATAGTAATCACGTTGGAATCTTCCACGCACAGCGGATTTGCGGTTTGCGTTACACGCACGTAGTAGTTTCCACCAGAAAGTCCTGTAATAGGTCTTGGGTTCACACTAGTATCCGTGTTTACCAAGGAACCAATAGGATTGTTGGCACCATCAAAAATTTGATAACTATAAGTTCCGGTATATCCGGTTACGTTGATTTCCAATGCTCCGTTGGTGTCTCCAAAACAGATTGCAGGTGCCGTTGGTGTCGCAACCACGTCAATTAGGTCGTACGGAGCGATGTCATACGGCGTCGTATCAAAATAGCAGCCCGTTACGGTATCTGTAATTCTGAAGGTGTAGCTTCCGGGTTGGGTCAGTTCAAAAGTAGCAGTGATGTTTGTTGGATTGGAAGTCATGCTTCCCAGTGGGTTTCCAACAGGCAACAGTTCATAGGTATACGTATTGCCCGGGACTCCGTCATCGGTAACGGTAATCAAAACCTCTTCTGGGTTGGCACAGCTAATGGCCGTATTTTGGGTGACTACTGCTGTGAACACATTAATGGGTTGGATAGGTGCCACGATTGCGGTTTGTGCGCACGAATTGGCATCTGTCACAAAAACAGTGATGTTCTGAACAACGCCAGTATCCCAATGTCAAAAGTGTTGGACGTCTGGAAATTCACGTTGTCAATACTATAAAGATATGGCCCAGTTCCACCACCAGCGGTTACCGTTATGGTTGATGTGTTCACTGCATTGCTTGCATTACAAGCGAAAGCTGTTGCCACAGCAGAGGCTGTCAATATTGTGGGCTCGGTAACGGTCTCATCATGGAAATCATCACATGATCTCGCTGAAATTGCCAGTACTCGATAATCCCCTGCTGGTAGATTGTCAAACACATTGCTGGTCTGTGCCGCCCTAAATGGAGTTACCAAGTTAGACATTTGGTAAAGCTCATAAGTATAGACCGGATGTACCGTGGTAGCAGGATCCAATTCAACGGTAAGACTACCGTCGGAACCTCCATTACAACTTACTGGGTCCATCACAACATTTGAAATCACAGGAGTAACTGGGTCATCCAAATCTTGGGTGATCGCAATTATACACGGTGTGCCCGTTCCATTATCAGTGATGGTAAAGGAGTAGGTTCCAGATTGCGTTAGTCCCGTGAACACACCTGTACCATTTGTTGGCAATGGGGTTGAGAGATCAGGGAAGGTAACCGCATAGGTAAAGTTTCCAGAACCACCAGTGACGGCAATGGAAATGTGACCTCCTGGATCAACAGTACAATCTCTTGGTTTGTCTACTGTAGGTGTAGCGACCATGGTATCGAAAAGCTCAACGGGATTGGTGACCACTGGCCCACAAGACCACTGATCATTAATCTCCACGGTATAAACACCTGCTCCTAAGCCAGTGAAAATCGTTCCCGTTTGCGGCGACCCTACTGGGGTGCCATTTCGCAGTAGCTGATACGTATAGTTACTGCCTTGACCGCCAGATGTTCCAACAACTTCAATTTCTCCCTGAAGTGCGCTACAGTTCTCTTGGTTTATCTGTAAAGTGGCAGTTATTCCAACTGGATCCACCAAAGTTACATTAGACAACTGGAACTCACATCCGTTGGTATCAGCTACCCAAACTTGGTAAACCGTACCAGGTCCTACTCCACCACTTAAACTAGCAAATTGTGGAGAAGCCTGATAACTGCCTGGGAAGGTTGGAGCTGGATTGGAAGCCAAATCTACAAAGTAGGTATAGCCCCCCCATCCGCCAGCGGCATTAATAACTTCAATGATACCATCATTAAGATTACAAGTAACATCGGTCACTTGGGTATTGGCTGAAATACCCACATTAGGACCTGCAATGGTAAATGATTCTGAGTACACACAGGCCGAACCGGGAGGATTATTATCCAAAACTTCGATGAAATAAGTTCCCGCGGCAAGTCCGCTGATGGTGAAGAGACCATCTGCATCACCACCGGCAGTTACCACATCATCAGCAAGATTGGCAGGTGTGTTGTTTACATCGTAGTACAAGGTATAACTTGTAGCGGAGGCATAGGTTACTGCAGCCGCGTCTTGTAGATCAAGGTCTACGCTACCATCTGCATCACCAAAACAAGTGATGTTTGAGGTGCTTACCGCTACCAAATCCAATACTTCAGGACTAGCAACGGTGTGGGAAGTACCCAAAATACATCCGGTAACGGAGTTTCTAACTTCAAAATTATGGGTGCCCACGGCCAATCCGGTAAAGCTGCCTGAAGGCTGGAATGATCCAGCTGGTAACAATCGGAACTCATAATTTCCAGGAGTGGTTGTGGAATTGGTAATTGAACCGGTTGCGGTAATGGTAATATTTTCACCAACCAAACAAGTGGCCGCTGCGTCAACCGCGATACTTGTTGAAGTGAGCACATCTAGGGGCTGAATGACAACAGCATCTGTTTCAACGCAATTGTTGGCGTCCCTAACGTATACGGTAATATTTTGAACAGCTCCGGTATCGGCAATGGTAAAGGTGTTGGAAGCTTGGAAATTAACATTGTCCAAGCTATACTGGTATGCACCCGTTCCGTTAGATGCGGAAACTGTTATTGTTGAGGAATCAGGGTTGTTGCCCACTGTACAAACAAAAGGAGTTGCCGAGGCAGAGGCTGTTAAGGCGGCTGGCTCCGTTATGGTTTGTGTTTGTGTTGAGGTACATCCGTTAGATGCCGTAAGCTGTATGGTATATGTGATTCCACCAACACTTCCCTCAAGTCCTGTAAAGGAAGCCGTATTTCCAACAGGAGCGGTGATAGGAAAGGTTGCAGAACTACCAGGTCCTGAAATAATTGCAAAGGTAAATGGACCTGTTCCATTATCAACAGCTGCTACATCAATAGTTCCATTATCATCGCCATTACAAACTACGTTTGAAGTGGCGGTAATGTTAAATGTTGGAACAAGGGCCGGAGCAATCGGGATGACGAACACCCTGGAGCAAGTCGGGGTAGCATCGTTGTCGTATACCGCTATGGTATAGGTTTCCGGGGTTGTGGTTGTGAACGTGAATGGATTGGTGGGCAAGTTGGTCCTGCTAACAACGGTTCCCGTTCCATCAGTAATCTCATAGTCGTAATTTCCTGAACCAGATAGTGCCTCAATGGTAATTTCGGCATCAGGGGACCCAGAACAATCCAATAGTTTGGTCAATACCGCATCAACTTGGAAAACGGCAGGAACCGTTACGGTACTTGTATCCGTACAACCATTGCTGTCGATAATGGCCACATTATATGTTCCGGCCGCGATATTGTTGAACACGCCACCATTGTTCAAGTATGTAGTTCCCCCATCTAGGGAATAGAATGTCTGAGCCGCTCCAGAGGTGGAATGTATCGTTACTGTGGCAGGATCAGAACAGTTGTCTACATCAATAGAATCGATTGTTGGGTTTGGCGTCAAGGTCAATGGCACCTGACCCAATTCCGCAGGACAACCATATTGATCCACAACGGACACCCTGTAGTTTCCAGCTGGGGAGTTGGGCGCAACCTCTATTGGATTATCGGTAGAGCTTGAGACAAACACATCATCAGCAAGATTTGCTGGAGTGTTGTTAATATCGTAGTGCAGGGTATAGGTATAGGTTCCTCCACCGCCCAATGGGTTTTGAATTTCAATCAAACCGGGATTGGCACAACTTATATCCTGAAGCACATTCAAAGTACCCGTAAGCGGGTCTAGTTCATCTAAAAGTTCATTTTCTGTGGCTCCAACACAGCTGTCTACACCACCATCAACTTCTACAACTTCAATGAAGTAATTTCCTGCCCCCAAACCGGTCACCGTAACATCTTGAGGAGAGGTGTAAGGGACATTTACCCCGCTGCTAGCCACAGATACCGGAGTACCGCTGGTCATATCGTAAACAGTCCATCTGAATTCAGTGCCAAATGGCGCTAGATTATCCGTTACTGTGTACGTTATGCTACCGTTATTGGCCCCATTACAAGAAGGCGTAATACTTGAAGTAATTTCCAACGGTACGGTGATAAGGTCATTTACATTGACATTACTTTGTCTAACGCACCCACCACTATCACGTACATAGAAAACATAGGTTCTACCAGGCACCAACCCTGTCCAGATGTATCTACCATGTCCTGGGGTCACAGGGTTTAGAAGGTTATCCACATTATCTCCAGGGAACCATGTGGCAGGATTGACACCGCCGGGTCCTGGGTTAAAGTTTGTAGGATCATCGGAAAATGCATATTCGTATCCTGGTGACCCTTCTGAACCTTGAACAGTTACCTGAAGCTCGTTACAGTTTACGACCAATGCCGCAATGGTGATATCCAAATCATCCAACGGATAAGGGATAATCAACGGAGGAAAATCTGTTTGACACAAGGTATTATTGGAACCGTCCACAGTTCTCATGGAAGGGTAAACGGTATCGCCGGGATTGAACCCGCGAAGATTGTCCGAGGTTCCCGGAACGCTATTGTCCCCAACCCAGGTAGCGCCACCATCGGCACTAAACTCGATAGTTCCCAGAGTTGTTGGATATGCTGTAAAATCCAAACCAAATTCACTGGCTGTAGCTGCACAGTTATTAGGAGCACGCCCTACAACCGTAGCCGTTAATTCATCCGGATTGGCAATATTGACCGGAGTTTCAGTTACCGTACATCCAGTAGCATCGGTCACATTGATGGTATAATTTCCAGGAATTAGGTTGAAATAGGTTCTTGTAGTGTTCAATACGTTGGTGTCCGTTTGATTACCTGCACCGGCATTATCCAAATCCACAATTTGAATGGTGAACGGACCAATGCCAGAAGTAACATCTACTTGAATAGACCCCAGGCCATCATGACATTGAGGGTCGGTTGGTGTAGCGGTAATGGTTAAAGGCGTTGCTGGGTTAACGGTAACGGTTTCCATGAACTCACAGAAAGGCACGGTAGCCGAGTTATCACGTACGTATACATCATAAACACCTTCATTTCCGGCAGTCACCGTAAAAGAGGCCGTTGTGGTAAACAGACCAGTAGGGCTTGTCGTTGTTGGAACAAAAGCGTATTCCAAATTTGGTACGCCTCCGGAAGCAGTAACAGTGATACTGCCATCCGCACAAGTGCTTACATCTACCACATCAACAGAAGCTACCAGGGCATCCGTGATTGTAACGGGTTGTAGGGTGCCAACGCATCCAAAACCATCCCTAACATTTATGGTGTAATTTCCATCGGTCAATCCGCTAAAAGTATGAGTTGTTGCTGCAGCAGGGCTTGGAGTTATCCATGGACCGCCGTTCAAACTGAACTGGTAATCACCATTTCCATCGGTCACATCTACTTGTATGGTGCCATCATTACTTCCACTGTAACAAGCGGTAGGAGTACTTGTAAAAACAATGGGATTGAATGGGTCTACAGTTAGGGCCGTATCAATGGGGTCCTCGCAGAGATTGTTGTCCCTCACTCTTACGATATAGTCTCCAGCGGCAAGACCGGTAAAGACATTGGAGTTTTGATAGGCAGTGATAACACCCCCAACGCCGTCTTCAAGTCGGTATTCATAGGCGGGTGTTCCCCCAGCAGCTGAAGCTGTAATTGTTGCTCCACCATTGCTACAGGTTAGCACCGAGGTAATGGATGCCGATGCAACTAGAGCGGCTGGTTCGGACAAGGTCTGATTCAGGGAGACGAAACAACTGTTGTCCAACACATCCCGCACTTCAATTACATAAGCACCGGCCACCATATTATCACCGGTTAGCGCATTTGAAATGGTAACAGGGCTAGTGGTGGAATTGGTGAATGGACCAGAGGTTCCCAAACGATATTCAAAACCATTTATGGCATCAAAGTTTTCAACCTCAAAAGTGATGGAGCCATCATTGCTGCCATTACAAGAGACATCTGTAAATGCTGTAATGGCAGCATCAAAGGCATTACCGGCTTCTATGTTCACATCAACGGTAAGCGCTCCTGCACATACTTCAGGAATCTGAAAAGCTTGAATGTCATCAATAGCAATATCATTACCATTGATTACCGCGGAATTAGTCCTAATTACAATATCCAAGTTGGTGTTTGCTCCAGGATCTAGAGTAACTGAGTAATTGTGCCAGTCGTTGGCGTTGTTATTTTTTGGAACATTTCCAGTGGTAGTGCTGGCGATAACTCCACCACCACCATCAACAAGTTGTATTTCAATGGAGGGATCTCCACCACCTGATCCAGAACGCAATAGATTGAAGGCCCATAAAGAAACCGTAATATCCCGGTTTGGAATTACCTCAACCCCTGTTTTTTGATAGACAATTCCACCTACACCTGCAACTCCTCCAACATTAATGGCTAAGAACCTACCGTTGGCATTTCCTGTATGGTCATTTGGACTTAGCCAAGAACCGTATGGGTTTACGATTACCTGGGTAACCGAATATTCCCCGTCCTGAATGTGCGTGTCTGTTCCAAAACCGCAAGCACTAACACTTCCATCCTGCGGCTCGTAGCAGTATGCAGGATCAATTTCGGAAATGGGTGTATTTACACCGGCGCCGAAATTTTCTGATAGCAACACACTTGGGGTAGGTGGCACATTACTGGTATAGTTTACTGTAATGGTATGGGTTCCCACCGCAACATCGTTGAACACATTGGATGTCGCTGGAGTGTTTGGATTCCCATCAATTTCATAAGTGTAGTCGAAGGCAGGACTATCTGGGGTAACAGTTACGATTCCCTCTCCATCACATTCATAATCAATGGCTGTTGTTACACCAGGAGGTGTTGGTTCCGGATCAACGGTCACATTCATTGGGAAGGTACAATTGTTGGCATCCCTAATGAAGATGGTATGCGAACCGGGAAGCAGGTATCCGATTGGAGAGGCTACATAATTGGTGCCTCCATCGAAGCTATATTCATAAGGAGCGGTTCCACCAATAGCATTGGTGATACGAACCTCCGCACCGATACCAGGGTTACATTCGGCCAACTGGGTTACCGCGGCAGAAGCAGATAGGGTAAGTGGTTCTGTAATCGCATAAATTTGTGTGATGTCGCAGTTATTGGCATCCCTTACACGGATGTTGTAGCTACCAGCCAATTGGTTCACAAATGTGTTTGAAGATTGATAGGTTGTACCGTTGTTTATGCTATATTCATACGGAGCCTCCCCGCCTGTTGCAGTAATTGTGATCGTTGCCTGGGCTTCTCCACTACATTGAATTCCAGTATCCGCAATGGAAAGGGCCAAAGCCGGATCTTGTGCAATGTTTATATCATAAGAAGCTTCACAGAACCCAACATTTCCGTTATTGTCCCTTATATAGACATCATAGTCGCCGGCACCTGTTACGGTAATCGGGTTTGTAGTGGCAAAATCACCTGGGTTTGGAGTTACTCCATCTCCCACAATTGCGTAAACATAATTTCCATCACCACCCGTTCCGGTTACGGTTATATCCGTAGTAGTTGCGCATGCCGTGATGTTTGGTGCGGAAGCGATAACACTCAGTTCCGGGTTGATGGTAATACTGGCTGAATCCGTACAGTCGTTTCCATCTCTTACCTCAATGGTATAGGTTCCTGAGGTGAGCCCGGCAAAAACGTTCCCTGTGACAAATGCACCACCATTTAAACTGTATTCGTAGTTCCCGTCTCCTCCTGAAGTTACGTTTGCGGTCAAGGTCAATCCCACCGCATCATCAAAACATGTGTCGTTGGGAACAATGGCCAATACTGGGGGAACAGCGGCGTTTATATTGAATGTTGTGGTTTCAATACAACCATTTGCATCTTCAACCGAAGCCGTGTATGTTCCAGATTGTGTCAATCCAGTAAAAGCACCAGTGCTATTGGTCCCGAATGTTGTGGCATCGGGATTGGTAAGTGTAAACGTGTTTCCGCCCCATCCACCGGTTGAACTAAGCGTAACACTTCCAGTTGTTACACAGGTTGGTTGTGTTTCCGAAGCACCCAACGTTAAAGCAGCAGCTGGAGCATTTACAGCAACATCGGTAGTGGCGGTACAATTGGTTAGGTTATCTGTTACTACAATGGTGTATGTTCCATCATCCAAACCGGTAAGGGAAATTGTTCCATTGGTTTGGTTATTGGCAGAAAAGTTGGCTGGTCCGGTTACCGAATAGTTATAATCTGTGTTGAAATCCGATACGGTAAAATCAATTTCACCGTCTGTGTCGTTAAAGCAGGTAATATTGCTCACTAGGTTGCCCACCACTGCAATTTGAGAAACAGGATTGATGGTAAAAGACTCGTCATATACGCAGCCTTTGTTGTCGGTAACCCTAAATGTATAGGTGCCCGGTGTCAGTCCGTCAAAATCTGCAGTGTTTCCGGTGATTGATGTTGCTGCTGTTGGCACGGGAGCGGTAATCTCGAATACAAAAGGTGTGTTTCCGTTGACAACGGTCACGGTTACATCTGAGGTAAGCGCCGGACAGTTTGGGGTTGAAGCAGAAAAGGTTAAGTCCGTGGGGGGATTTAGGGGGTCCAATGTTATGGCGTTCGTGACGAAGGTACAGTTGTTGGCGTCGCGAATCGTAATGTTGTAAGCGCCATCGGTTAGGTTGCTGAAGCGTTCAGCTCCCACCACGTTGAAAAAGTTTACACCGTCAATACTATATTCATAGGGGGCCGTTCCACCTACAACGTTCTGCGCCTCTATGATTCCGTCTTGCAAACAGGTATAATCTTGAATCATTACGGCATCCCCTGAGATTCCATTCGCAGGACCACCAATGGTGAATACTTCCGTGAAATCACATGAAATTGCACCCTGCGTCTGAGTGATGTCCAATGAATAGTTTCCTTGAGGCAAACCAGTAAACGAACCGGAAGTGTTGGTGGCGGTTGAGGTATCTGGATACGTCAACGTATATGAAAGGCTATATCCGTTAGAATTGGTGACGTTAACGGTAAAGGTACCATCGGCAATACCAAAACAGGTTTCGTCGGTTGAAGCTGTAGTATATACTACAGAAGGAGCAACAACAATGGAAACCTCATTGGATATAAAGGTACAGTTGTTTCCATCTACAACAATGAATTCATAATCACCCTCCTCACCATTGGTGAAGGTAAAATCGTTTGCTACCTGATATGCGCTGCCGGGAATATCTCCCACACTTGCATAAAGGTCTGCGCCGTTGTAACTCCAAATGGCATAAGCATAATCAGGATTCGGGAATCCACCGGTACCTGTTACGGTAATGATACCATCCGTACAATCTATATTCTTTGTTGTTAGCGCAGTGACATCTAGATCTGTAACATCATTGATGGTAACTTGTTCATTGTGCAAACACCCATCATCTGTTGTAACCTCAACATCATAAACTCCATCATTAAGGTTAACGAAGGTATAATTGTTGTCTGTACTTGGACCAAAGGTGTCCACTACGGTACCGCCTTGGGAAATCTCGTAATAATACTGAGCTTCTACGTTCAACACCGAAATTTCAATTTCTCCCAAACCGTTACAGTCTGTGTCTTTGGTGTCGATATCCACTTGGAAATCTCTGTCCAGAATACCGATATTATCCAAAACAAAAACACAACCATCGGTAACCCCTTGTTGTCTCATTTCAACGGTGTATGCGCCGTTTGTAGTAATGTTAAAACTTGGGTTCGGGTTATAGGCAACCAATACGTTACCCGTTGTCTGATCAATTAATCGATACTCATAGTCGATAGGCATGTTGGTCACTGTAATGTTACCATTGGTGTTACAGATGATATCGCTGGAAGTATATTGTGGGTCTAAGGGGTTTTTGAAGACATTGAAGTGGAACCTTCTAAAACACCCATTTTGATAGTTGATGACCATTCTATATTGACCGGCGTCAGAAGCTAAAAAGTCATTACCAGTACCAACATTGTTCCAGGTACAGGAATTGTCCGTATTTGGACAGTCCGGTGTTGAAGCTGAGCAACTTGATTCATCAAGCAGCTCCCATTCAATGCTGTCCGCATCGGGGATGTTTACTTGAATCAACTCTGTGTCGTTCAGTCCGCAAAGAAATACCTCTGGAAGCTCACTACCATCGTTTGGACAAGTAACAATTTCACCATCCACAGAGTTGCTGGTGTCGTTAATCAAAGCGGTTATGGGATTGGTCAATCCTGCACCAGCAGAAAATAGCTCAACAATAATGATTTCTGTAAAGTCCTTACATGGGTCAGCAACCTGTTTGTCAACGATATAGGTTCCTGGCTGGTCCACCAAGAAAGTACTGGGGTCGTTGTCCGCGTCACCATCGGTGATTACAGTATCACCGGCATCTATAGTGTTGTTTCCATTGGTGTCCAAATACCATACATAGGCGTCAAAATTATCACCGGCATCAAGTAGCACATTGGCCCCACACAATTCTACGGTTCTTGTAAAATTACAAGCGGTAAGGTCATCCAAAAGGAAGTTTGTTGCTCCAGGGGTGGTGAATCCACAATCGTCAAAATCGGACACACTGGGGTCGTCACTTATTTGGTTGGAATTGATGAGTCCTTCGTAGGTGGAGTAGGCCAGATTTTCGATAATGTCGGTACAGGCATCTACAAAATCAAAACAGTTTTCCGCTACGCGAACACGCATCCGAATTTCGGAAACGGGATCTCCTTCTTCAACTAAATTGTCCGGAATGGAAAACGCCACTTCCCGCGTTGCTGCATTATAGGTATAGGTGACACCCGTTGGAACCGTTATAGTTGTTTCATCCAGGGTCACGTTTGCAGGCAGCACATCACGGATTACATAGTTTGTTGCGTCGTCATTTCCAGTGTTCACAAAAGAGAGCACATAATCCAAATATTGACCCAAGTTTACTCCAAGACCAGTAATGTCGTTACCCCCAATGTCCTCTACTTTCTTTTCAAGAACAATGTCAGGCTCAATGATTTCGATTCCAAAAGTCACCAAAAATGATGCAAACCAGTCACCGCTGGTCCCTAGTCTTAACGTAGCGCTTGTATCCCCATTGTCCAGAATACTATTACTTGGGTTGTTCAGGTCAAATACATCGGAATCAAATCCAATGGCATTGGTGCTGTTCACATTTCTTGAGGTTACATTGGAGCCGTCCTCGGTTATGGTAGAGTTGAAAAAGTTGTTGTTAGGATTGGCTGCGTTGGTGATATCCGTAAAAGTGGAACTGCTGTTGGAAACGATACCAAATGTGTCACCAGAAAGAGAAGTCTCTCCCTCCAAAGTACTCACACCAATTCTAGCATTTACCGGACCAACGGGAATGGTGTTAAATCCAGAAACCGTGATGTCCGCCGTGCTGTTTCCAGACTGCGTGGTAATACCTTCGTACCCATCAAAAACGGAAATGTATTTTCCAGGAAGGGTTGGGTTTTCATATATAACCACCAAAGTCCACCCAGCACAACCGTAACTGGTTGCACCTCTTGTACCCCTAACATTGGCAACGAAATAATCCCCGGTAGGATCTGCCAAAGAAGATAGAATGTTGGTTACGTTTTTGTAACATACATAAGGGTCGTTGGGAAGGATGTTATAACCATTCACAATAATATCATCTTCCTCTCCAACAGGATCCGCGGCCGTATCAGCTTGTAAATCTATGTAGGTTGCGCTTCCTGGAACCCGCAGTTTTACTTCGGATACATCATAATGGTTTGAATCATCTGTGTAACCACTCACGTATCTGCTCCTATGATCACCATCACGTTCCACATCGTAATTTCCGGCCCAATATAAACCGGCCCAATAGATTTGGGAACAGTTGGGCAATGTAAGTGTAGAGCTACTGGAGTTGAACGTGGTTGGGTCGGAATCGATATCCACGTACTCCACATGAAGGCTGTTGTTACTTCCGTTACCATTATAGGGTGTGTTCACATCGTGCCCATTGGACACGGTGTTCATTACACTATTGGACAGGAAGGTATAGTCTCCTTTAATGTTAATGTAAGTATCCCCGCCAACATTAAGTCGTGGCGAAAAAGGTACTTCCTGAGCATTTACAGAAGAGCCCATTAACCATATGCCCAATAGGCACAGAACGGTTTTTAGAAAGCGATTGGTCATTTTAACTATTGGAGTTTGGTTTCACCCGCATGATCCACATTTCGTCATCATACGAGGCGTTTAATTTGGAATAGTATGAGGTGAGCGCATTGTTCCAGGTCTCGTGTTTTTTCAGGTACACGTACCTGTAGTTGTTTTCTGGATTTATGAAATAGCTCGCGTTAAGCCCTTTGGCATTTAGTTGCTTAACAAACCTCCTAGCATTCGATGGTTTTTCAAATACGTTGGCAATTATGTAAAAGCCAGAACCCAATCCTGCAATTCTCCTAGTTGAGAATTTGATAGGAGCTCTCTGGCCAGTTTTTTGTGACACATTTTTTTGTAGTGCGTTATCTCCATATTTGGAGGCCCTTTGCTGATTTGATGCAGCGAAATCATTATATGCGCCAACACTGTTGACGTTCATTACCCAGGCATCCCCATGATAGTTGCCATTCATCTGGGTGTGATAAGCTTCCAAAGCTTCGTTTTTTGTCCTGTAGCCTTTTAGGTAAACGTAATTGAGTCCGTTTTTTGGGTTTTCAAAGTATCCGGCTTCAATTCCTTCAGCCTGAAGTTTTTGAACAAATGCATCCACACTATCAGGATTCTTGAAAACGTTGGCTATCAAATAGTGTCCGCTTTCCACATTAGGGATGTTGAAAGACCTAAAACGACCAATTCTTCGCGTAGAAGTTCGAGTTGTTTTGTCTTTTCTTATCGTTGAGGTGTTGGCAACCTTAGTGTTTTTTGATTTGTCTAGTCGGATTACCTTTTTAGCTGCTGTTGTGTTGGTCAAGCCATGGTTGGCCACATTTTGGTTTGTGTTACTGAGCGCTGCGAGATCAACACTATCCATGTTGGCAAAATAGATTTCCTTGGCCTTTTGTTCCACCTCGGGCATCTCACCTCTGGTTTCTCTTTGGACCATTTTCATTATCATTTCAAATCGCCTTTCCAAATCTTTAGTTCGAGATTGCTCCATAGAATCTTGTCGCATTAACAATTCATCCAGGATGGCGTCGTTTTCGGCAAGCTTGTTTTGTAATCGGGCTATTTCCAAATCTTTTTCAGTAAGATTTAAGGAATCTTGCGGTACATTTTCGGCTTGAACCAAGTCCTCATTTTCTTTCTCAAGCATTACCCGATCTTCTGTGAGGTTGGGAGTGAAGGAATAGGCAAGGGAGATTTCATGGCTCACCCCAAAATTTTCGAAGTTATCGGACAATCCTTTTTCTACCGTGTATCCCAAGGATAGGTTCTTGTTCAGGTTAAAACCAAGTCCTGCGGATGCTCCATAGAAGTCATCATATCCGGCCTGGATCCAGCCTAGTTTTGGAAGATCAAGGATAAGGTTACCACCTAATGTGATGTCTTCCTCCCCGGTTTTTCTTACCCTTGCCAAAGGCATTAAACGCCCTTGTTCGAGGATACCGGAAGCATTTTCAAACTGATGGGTATATTGTAGATGTCCAGAATAGGTTTTTTCGTTAAATTCGGTAACGGATTCACTGTTCTTCAGGTTGTAATCGAATAGATTTTCGGCATAACCACCAAAGTCAAAATTCCCATAGGAAATGTTGAATCCCGGCTGAAAAAGAACGAGAGAACTGCTTTCCAAAGAATTTAAGAAAGGATCATCATCCAGAGCATTTGCCCTATTTTGATTGAATGCACTTTGATAATAGGAAACATTTGCACCGAAGGTGAAGTTGCTCTTTTGACTCAATTTAATGCCATAGGCATAGTTGGCCTGCACACCAAAGTTGTTAAAAAGTCCTTCACGATTAGTGAATAAACTTAGACCAACGCCACTTCTATCACTTACCCTACCGCTATAGCTAAGGAAGTAAACCTGATTGTTGTCATTAAAAGATACCGATTGGTTTCTATGAAATAAGTTGATATATGACTTGTCTTCCCGAACCGTTGAAAAGGTTGGGTTGATAAGAAACCTGTTAAATTTCACCAAGTTTTGTGTAGGCACATTGTACTCCACAAAAGGAGTCTCTTCCTGGGCGCGTAATCCAGAAAGAGAAACAAAAATCAGGGTTAGTAATAGTAGAGGTTTGTTGGTGCGCATTAGGTTTATCTGATGACTGTTATGGTTCCTTGTTTAAGACTTTCTCCTCCGCGTGTTACCCGGTAGTAGAAAATCATGTTTAGTTTGTTGAATTGAGTTGTGGATTGTGGCCAGTTATTTTCATAATTGGTCTGGCTAAAGACTTCCTTGCCGCGCTCATTAAAAATGGTCACGAGTACATCGTCTTTTCGGGAATAGGTGTTTGGCAATACCCACAGATCATTGATCCCATCACCATTAGCCGTAATTACATTGGGAATAGCAAACAGGTCCCTATACTCAACCGTAATTACCCTGCTTACCGAACAATTGCCAAAGTTGGCGACCAACAGATATTCACCTTCTTGTTGGAAACCAAAAGAATCCCGACTTCCTAAAAGGTTGTTGGCAGCGTCAAACCATTCGTAAGACTCAGCTCCACTGGCAGTAACGGTTTCCGTTTCCCCCTCAACAATGATAAGATTGTCACCCTTATCAATACTTAACAAGGACTCATCAAATGCACGAACAGTCAACTCGTTGGAGACAACAGGACAATCATGGGTAAGAATCCGTAATTGATAAACACCCACTTCCGTGGCGATGATACTTTCAGTTGAGGAATCGATTACAACCCCATCCCTTAACCATTCAAAGGTCTCGTCGGAAAGGCTTTCAGAACTATCAAAGCGAATAGGATCTGCGCCATCACATAAAACAGTGCCATTTGAGCTGATTGCCAAAGACATATTTGTGGATAAGGTGACGGTTAGGTTGTTAGAGGTGGCATTGTAGCTATCAAGAGTACCTTCAAGACTATAATCTCCATTATCCTCAAAATCGGATATCGTGATTGTTCTTGAAGTTTCCCCGCTTATTGGGGCACTCTCATATCTCCATTGATAGGTGAATGATGACAATAAATCTGTAGTCACATCGGTTTTTGAACCAGAATTGCTGACCGCATAGATTTTGCTAAGATTCAGCGTGGCATCCGCACTTTGACAAGAGGCGTATGCGCCTACATAGTCAACTTCAAATTCAAATGAATCTGGAGATTCTATGGTAGTAGCTTCTGAATCTTTTGGAGAAGCTGAGCAGCCTCCGCTAGTTTCGGTTACCCTTGCAAAATAAGTTCCCGTCTGATCGGTCTCAAGAGTGCTGTTGGTGGCACTCGCTATAGGAGAACCGTCTTTATACCATTGATATGCTGGCGATGAAGCTGTTGTTGTGACACTAAGTGTTGTGGTCTGGGAAGGTAACAATACGATGGCGGCATCATTTTGGCGTGAAACCGTGAAGTCTCCCATTCTTTGTATGCTAACGGGAGCACTACGTTCAGTGCATATCGATGAGCCCTCAATCTCAACTTCGTAAGAACCTTCAAAACCAGCAATGGATGAGTCTATATTGAATATACTATCGTCGACCGTTGGGCCAGAAACAACAGTTCCATCCTTATACCATGTGTAGGAGTATCCCATTCCTGAAATATTTGCCTCAAGGGCGTAGGGGTCACCTGGGCAAAGCTCTACAGTGCTTGCGCCGTTTAATGCGATACCAGAGCTTGAACCTGTTGAAATGGTTATGTTGTTACCGGAAAGCGTATCGGCAAAACCGGAGCATACCGGACCGTAGTCGATTTCTACTAAATAGATCCCTGGAGCACTTGTACTGAGCTGATGACTTTTTTCAGATAAGAGTGTTCCACTTCGATACCAATTGTACTGGTAGGTTTCGGGATTGGGAACGTTATGGGGAGCAAGTACTACTGAACCCCCTCCACAAATTTGGATGGTACCACCCGGGGGAATTATGCCATTTCCGTCTTGACTGAAAAGGATACGCGAACCAAATCCATTGTAGTGCATGGGGGCGGCGTCAGAAGTTGGGCTGGTTTTGGCAGGACTCGTACTACGGACCCTTAGTTTATAGCTTTCTCCACGTACGTCCAAAGGAACTGAAAAAGTGAAGTCAAAGTTGAACACATTGTTTTTATCACCGACTCGTGATAGTTCCGTTGGGGAACCGAAGTTACCATTGGCATCGGAAAGTTCGAGGACAAATTCATTATCCGAATCTACCAAGGGCGGATTCCACCTGAAGTTTACATCAAAAGAATTAAAACCTGTAGATGCACAAGCGGCAGTCCATGCCGTTGTGGGTTTTTCTAGGATTTGGGCACCTAAAATACCCGAAGCAAAAAATGCTATTGCAAATGCAATAAAGCCATTATATGAACTAGTTTTCTTCATCAGCGTTAGTTTTAAGAGGTTACGGCAATAATGCCCAAGTTGTGCCCCTTAATCTTGTTCAGTTCTGCTAGGCGCTTAAAACGCCCACTATTTCATACAATGTTCTAATAACAAATATGATTTTATTTTCGTGCAATGGAAAGATATTGTTGTGGGGCATACCAAAAGTGTTGTGAAATGGCTTTCTTTGTATACACCATAGGGACTTTGAATAGCTATAAACCCTGTATTTTACTACATTTGCGCTTCAAATTTTGGAAATGGGAGAAGAAGAGAAATCTCTAAATTTTATTGAGCATATAGTTGAGGATGATTTAAAGGACGGTTATGCCAAGGATGACCTACGCTTTCGCTTTCCACCAGAGCCAAATGGGTATCTCCATATAGGCCATGCGAGCTCTATTTGCCTAAATTTTGGCCTGGGACTTCGCTATGATGCGCCGGTAAACCTACGGTTTGATGACACAAACCCGGCCAAAGAAGAAAGTGAATACGTGGAAGCCATAAAGAAGGATGTGGAATGGCTTGGATATTCATGGGATACGGAGTGCTACGCATCTGACTACTTTGGACAACTGTATGAATGGGCAGTTACCTTGATTAAGAAAGGAAAAGCCTATGTTGATAGCCAGACTTCCAAGGAAATAGCCGAACAGAAGGGAACACCTACCGAACCGGGAATGGAAAGCCCATTCAGGAATCGTTCGGTTGAGGAAAACCTTCAATTGTTCGAAGGGATGAGGAATGGGAATTTTAAGGAAGGAGAGCACGTGGTCCGAGCCAAAATTGATATGGCCTCATCCAATATGTTGATGCGGGATCCCATTATGTACAGAATCCTGCACAGGGCTCATCACCGGACAAATACCGATTGGTGTATTTACCCTATGTACGACTGGACACACGGGGAAAGCGATTATATTGAACAGGTCTCCCATTCCCTATGTACATTGGAATTTTTACCACATAGAGAGCTCTATGACTGGTTTTTGGACCAATTGGTAGATTCTAAGAAGCTAAGACCTAAACAGCGCGAATTCGCCCGCAGGAACTTGAGTCATACCGTAGTAAGTAAACGAAAACTGCTTCAATTGGTAGAAAGTGGCGTTGTAAGTGGATGGGACGATCCAAGAATGCCGACCATTTCCGGCTTGCGTAGACGAGGATACACACCAGAGTCTATTCGAAACTTTGCGGATACTATTGGTATTGCCAAAAGGGAGAATGTTGTGGATGTTTCACTCTTGGAATTTCATGTGAGAGAACATTTGAACAAAATTTCACCAAGAGTCATGGCCGTACTTAACCCACTTAAGGTTGTAATTACCAATTATGGGGAAGGTGAGGAAGAATGGCTGGAGGCAGAAAACAACCCCGAGGATGCCGCTGCTGGAAGTCGACAAGTGCCATTTTCAAGGGAAATCTATATCGAACAGGAAGATTTTCGGGAAGAGGCCAACCGAAAGTTTTTTAGGTTAAAATTGGGAGGTGAGGTTCGACTTAAAAACGGATACATCATTAAAGCGGAAAGTTGCACCAAAGATGAGGATGGAAATATTGTGGAAGTGCAATGTACCTATGATCCAAAAAGTAAAAGTGGTAGCAGAACCGAAGAAAGCCTGAGAAAAGTGAAGGGTACCTTACACTGGGTATCGATCTCGCATGCAATACAAGCTGAAGTGCGACTGTATGATAGGCTGTTCAACGACCCAACACCAGATGCCCATAAGGGCCGTGACTTCATGGATTTTGTAAACCCCGACTCCTTAAAAAAGATAACAGGATATTTGGAACCTAGTTTAAAGAATGCCCAAACTGGAGAGCGGTATCAATTTCAACGATTGGGATACTTTAATGTGGACGAGGATTCTACGGAAGGGAAACTGGTCTTCAATCGCACGGTTACCCTGAGAGATACTTGGGCCAAATTGGAGCAAAAATCATAGGATAGGCTCAGCTTATCATGGATTGCCAAAAGAATAAGATTTAGTTATTTTTTTGGCTTTTTTTAGGCCCGTTGGTGAAGGGTTTTTAATTTTTGAAGGTTAACGTATGGGCAGATGGCAGATCAGCTCCTAGCGCCTATCTATGTAAATTTTTCATGTTCGTCCACCAAAAAACCCTATTCATAAAACTGAATAGGGTTTTTTAGATTTTGATTTTTCAATAAATGAACTTAAGCTTACTCTTTTTTAGGATTGCCCTTTTTCATTTGTTCACCAATCATATTGCTGGCCGTAAAAGAGGCAACCATATTGTTGAGCATATCACTACCGGCTTGGGGCGAGTTGGGAAGTAGAATCAAATTGGTATTGGTTTCCTCACCAATGGACTGCAAGGTATCATAATGTTGTGTGACCACAATTAACGCTGAGGCCTCCTGCGAGTTGATACCTACCTTGTTAAGCACTTCAACAGATTCTTCCAAACCTCTGGCAATTTCACGACGCTGATCAGCAATACCCTGACCTTGCAATCTTTTGCTTTCTGCTTCGGCCTTTGCTTTTTCAACAATAAGAATACGGGCGGCATCTCCTTCAAATTGGGCCGCAATCTTTTCGCGTTCCGAAGCGTTGATTCGGTTCATTGCTTCTTTTACTTGGGCATCCGGGTCGATATCCGTAACCAAGGTTTTAATGATATCATAACCATATTCCAACATGGCATCTTGCAGTTCCGATTTAACCGCGATGGCGATGTCATCTTTTTTCACAAAGACATCATCCAGTTTCATTTTAGGGACTTCGGCCCTAACTACATCAAAAACATAAGAGGTTATTTGATCATGTGGATATTCCAACTTATAGAACGCCTCGTAAACTTTGTCCCGGATAACCACATATTGAACGGAAACTTTTAGTTTGACAAATACGTCATCCAAAGTTTTGGTCTCCACGATGACATCCAACTGCTGGATTTTTAAACTTAATCGACCCGCAATGCGGTCAACCAGTGGAATCTTCATTTGTAAACCGGAGTTTCGAATGCTCTGAAAGCGACCAAAGCGCTCTACTACAACAGCGGTCTGTTGTTTCACAATGAAAAAGGACGAGACCAAAATGATCAGTCCGAAAAAAATAATAGGTATTAATAGGAAATTGCCCATAGCGATAGATTTTGATTAGAAAAGAAAAATACGAAAGTCTTTGCTATATAGGTAGCTGTGGCCGCGGATTTGTTACACAATTATTGGGCGGACAATTTTGCTATGGCATTTTTTATCCGATTTTGGGACTCGGTTTTTCCAAGGAGTTCCAAAATATCGAAGACATGTGGTCCTTTCATATCCCCGACCAAGGAGAGACGCAAGGGCCCCATTATTTTACCAAATGGCAAATCATTGGCGGTGACCCAATCTTTTATGTTTTTCTCTATTGTGGGGGAGGTGAATTCTGAGGTGTTTTCCAACACCTCTATAATATTTAACATCAATGCGTCAGTTGTTTCCTTCCATTGCTTTCGCGCCGCTTTTTCGTCGAACTCCTGAGGGGCTTCAAAAAAATAGTGACTCAAACTCCAGAAGTCGGAAACAAAATCGGCACGTTCCTTAACCAGCGAAATAACTTTTTCAATATAGGAGCTTTCCATTTTGGCATTGGTGATGGTTGCTTTGGAAGCAAGCTCTGCTTGAAAAAGAGATGCCAGTTCACCATTGGTTTTACCTTGAAGATATTGATGGTTGTACCACTTTGTTTTATCAGGATCAAATCGTGCACCGGATTTGTTCACTCGTTCCAAGCTAAAACTTTCCACCAGCTCCGAAAGACTGAAGAGCTCCTGTTCGGTGCCAGGGTTCCAACCTAAAAGGGCCAAGAAGTTCACAACGGTCTCTGGAAAATACCCAGATTCACGGTAGCCCTGGGACTCGTTCCATGAAAATGGAAAAACGGGAAACCCTCCTTTTTCTCCATCTCGCTTACTTAGTTTGCCCTTCCCTATAGGTTTCATAATAAGAGGCAGGTGAGCAAACTCTGGTGCACTCCAACCGAATGCATCATAGAGCATTTGGTGCAGGGCCAAAGAAGGCAGCCACTCCTCGCCACGGATAACATGGCTAATTTCCATAAGATGGTCATCCACAATGTTTGCAAGATGATAGGTGGGCATACCATCGCTCTTAAACAGGATTTTGTCATCCAAGGTGTTGGTATCGATTTGGATTTCACCCCGAATGGCATCCTTAAGTTTCAAGGTCCTGTTTTCTGGAGTTTTAAAACGGATTACAAAGGGCTCGCCATCAGCAAGTTTTTGCTCAACTTCCTCTGAAGTCAACGACAGGGAATTGCTCAACTTCAAACGGTTGTGCCAATTATATACGAAGGTTTTCCCCTTGGCCTCATGATCCTTTCGGTGGAAATCCAATTTTTCCGGGGTGTCGAATGCATAGTACGCCTTACCGTCCGCAATAAGCTGAAGCGCGAAGTCTTTGTAGATTTTTTTTCGTTCACTTTGTCTGTAGGGACCATAGCCACCGTCCTTTTCTGGACCTTCATCATATGGAATGCCACACCAGTTTAGGGCTTCCGTTATATACTGCTCTGCACCGGCGACAAAACGGTTCTGGTCAGTATCTTCAATGCGAAGTACAAAATCCCCTCCATGTTTTTTGGCAAAGAGGTAATTAAAAAGTGCAGTTCTAAGCCCTCCTATATGAAGTGGCCCCGTTGGACTTGGCGCAAATCTAACCCTGACCTTAGTGCTCATTATAGTTTCATTTTAAGCTGCAAAGATAATGGGCTTTGCAGGATGACAAAACCCTTGATGCAGACTTATTACCTGGTAATGCATCGGTTTTAACAAAATGTTTTCATGGGAATCCTTTTGTATCGGGTATCTTGGTTATAAATACCTAAGAGTTGGACAATTACCAGAACATACTGGATAAGCTAAAAGGCTTCATTAACAAGTATTATGCAAAGCAATTGATAAAAGGAACCTTGCTTTTTTTAGCACTGGGACTGTTGTTTTGGCTTGGGACCCTTTCAGTGGAGTACTTTTTCTGGCTCAGTAAGGGATGGCGTTTGTTTCTTTTATGGGCTTTTGTAGGGGTGGTGTTGGCACTTTTGGTTTCGTTTATCGTGATTCCATGTGTTTATTTGTTCGGTCTTAAAAATGGAATAAGTAATAAGGAAGCATCAAGGCATATTGCCAAACACTTTCCTGATGTAAGTGATAGGCTGCTGAATTTGCTTGAGCTATCCGAGAGCAATAGCAAATCGGAATTGCTATTGGCAAGTATAGAACAGCGATCAAAGGACTTGGGAAATGTTCCGTTTGGGGAAGCTGTGGATTTCAAGGAAGGCTTTAAGTATATCAAATATTTAATAGTACCCGCTAGTATTGTTCTGCTGGTGTGGTTGTCAGGAGAAATCACCTCTTTTTTTGGATCGCAAAAGCGACTGGTAAATTACGATGTTATTTATGAGAAACCTGCCCCGTTTCAGTTTATTGTTCAAAATGATAGTTTGGTTGCTCTTGAGAGCGAAGCATTAAAGTTGATAGTTTCCACCATAGGGGATTATAGGCCAGATAATGCTTTTTTGGTAGTTGAGGGAGAACAGGTAGTGATGCTCCAGGAAGAAGGAATGTTCACTTATACCTTTGATAATTTTGTGGGCGAAAAAAATTTCTATTTAACGGCAAACAATTGGGATTCTCCTGAGTATACGGTGCGTAGGTTGGAAACACCCAAGATCTTGGACTTTAGAATGAAACTAGACTATCCTGGCTATCTTGGAATGAAGGATGAGGTTGTATCTGGTACAGGCAACGCTGTGGTTCCCGAGGGAACCGGAATTACATGGGTGGTAAAAGGGGATGGGATTGATGTGGTTACGATGATAGCCGGGGATTCTTTGTTTTCGTTTGAAAAAGCTGACGGGTCATTTATTAACGGACACCGAATGTTTAAGAACCTGGATTATAGTATTGGCACATCAAATGAAAATGTTCAAAATTTTGAGCGGCTTGGATATAGTATCGAGGTTATACCCGATGAACACCCATCTATAGAAGTAACGAGTGCGGTAGATTCGTTGAACCTTAATCAGTTATATTTTGAGGGATTGGCAAGCGATGACCATGGCGTTCGGGATATAAGGGTAGTAGCCTATCCTGGTGACTCAGAAAACGGCATGAAGCGTATAACTTTGATAAGGCCGAATGAAGGAGTGCACAAGTTCTATTATACATTCCCTTCAGGTCTGGAACTTGAAGATGGGTTGGATTACACCATTTTCTTTGAGGTTGTTGATAATGATGGACTTAGAGGAGGCAAATTAACCAAAAGTGAATTGTTTAGGACAAAAAAATATGGGCACAATGAGCTGAAAAACAATGAGTTACAGAACAATCAGGAGATGTTGAACAAAATGGATAGATCTCTAGAGCAGTATGAAGAGCAAAGTAAGGAGTTGGAGCGTATTAACCGCTCCGGAAAGGAGGAGAAGAACACTAGCTTTCAAAGGAATCAGGAGATCAAGGATTTTCTAAGAAGACAAGATGCGCAGGAGGAACTTATGGAAAAGTTTGCCAAGCAGTTGAAAGAGAGTATTGAAAAAGATGAATTGGATTCCAAAGAAAAGAGATTGCTTAGGGAGCGGTTGGAAAGACAGGAGCTTGAGGCGAAACGGAATCAAAAGTTGTTGGAAGAACTTAATAAGTTGGCGGATCAAATTGAGAAGGAAGATTTGAAGAAGAAATTGGAGGAACTATCCAAAAAGCAAAGTTCTAGTGCTAGAAACTTGGAGCAGCTGTTGGAGTTAACAAAGAGGTACTACGTGACGGAAAAGATGAGACAGTTGGGGAAGGAGTTGGAGGAAATGTCTGAGAAACAACTGGAACTTTCGGAGAGTAATGAAAATACGACGTCTAATAGCGAAGAACAGGAAAAGCTTAATGAGGATTTTGATAAGCTTACAAAGGAATTGGAGGAGTTAAGAATGGACAACGAAAAACTAAAAAAACCGTTGGAGTTAGGGGTCCAAGCAAAGGACGAGGATGGAATAAAAAAGGATCAACAAGATGCGTTGGATAAGTTGAATGAGCAACATAATGAAGAGAGTAGGGATAAGGAGCAAGAGGGCAATCCATCAAAGAATACGGCTAGTCAGAAGCAAAAATCTGCAGCACAAAGAATGATGCAGATGGCGGAGAAAATGCAACAGGCTTCGTCAGGGGGTGGTGGATCCACAGTAACAGAAGATGCTGAGATGCTTCGTCAGATATTGGATAATTTGGTTACCTTTTCGTTTAAACAAGAGGGGCTTTTTGAGAAGGTTGAAGGGGCCGATGTTAGTGTGTCCCAGTTTTCGGGAACGGTCAGGGAGCAGAAGGAGCTAAGAAGACTTTTTGAGCATGTGGATGATAGTCTTTTTGCGTTGTCGTTGCGGCGGGTTGAGTTATCTGAATTTGTGAATGAACAGATTACCGAGGTGTATTATAATATTGATAAGTCTTTGGAAAGCATAGCCGAGAATCAGATTTTTCAAGGAGCTTCCCATCAACAATATGTTATAAGTGCTACAAATGCCTTGGCTGAATTTCTGGCCGACATATTGGATAATATGCAGCAAAGCATGAAACCTGGACAAGGAGGAGGACAGAGCGGTCAGGATTTCCAGTTACCGGACATTATTGAGGGACAGCAGGGAATACAAGAGAAGATGCAAGGGTCTGGCCAAGGGAAGAAGGGCTCAGAGGGTGAAAGTGAAAAAGGGCAGCAAGGTGCTAATGGAGAAGGGAATAGTAAGGAAGATGGATTAGGTGAAGGCGAGGAGGATTCTGGGAAGAACGACAGGAGATCACAGGGTAAAGAAGGTAGCGGGGAAGGATTTGGGAATGAAGAAATGGAGCTTAGTGAGATCTATGAGATTTATAAAGAACAACAGCAAATTAGGCAGGAGCTGGAGCGACAGTTGGAGGACATGATTGAGTCCTCCGATAGAGATTTGGCTAAAAAACTCATCCGACAGATGGAGGATTTTGAGAATGATCTGTTGGAGAATGGGGTAACACAGCGGACCCAGAATAAGGTGAATAATATACAGCATGAGCTGCTGAAACTTAAAGGTGCCACCTTGGAACAAGGAAAGAAAAAAGAAAGACAAGGTGATACCAATGAAAATGATTTCTCCAACCCCATCTTGACTAGACCCGACTTGCTAAAAGGGAAAGAGAACAACATTGAGATATTAAATAGACAAGCACTACCTTTGCGCCAAAATTATGAGAAAAAGGTAAAGGTCTATTTTAAAAATGATTGACTTCCACTATGAGGCAGATTTTAAGTTGAACAGCGAATCCGATTATTCCGATTGGATAAATAGAGTATTGGTTTCTGAGAACTTTACCGCAGATCAGATTGACTATGTTTTTTGTGATGATGGCTACTTGCATAAAATAAATGTCGAATACCTAAAACATGATACCTTAACGGATATTATCACCTTTGATTATAGACATGGAGATAGACTTGGTGGTGATATTTTCATCTCGGTGGAAAGGGTTAAGGACAATGCTGTTAGCTTTGATACAGAATTGGATGAGGAGTTTAAGAGAGTTATGATTCATGGTGTGTTACATCTGATGGGGTATGAAGATAAAACTGAACAGGAGAAGACAATTATGCGGAAGAAGGAGGACGATATGATTAAAATGTTCCACGTGGAACAATAGCTATGTTTGAAAAGGAATATGATGTAATTGTTGTAGGCGGGGGACATGCCGGGGCGGAGGCGACAGCTGCTGCTGCCAACATGGGCTCAAGGACTTTGTTGGTAACTATGAACCTGCAGACCATTGGCCAGATGTCTTGCAACCCGGCTATGGGCGGAATTGCAAAGGGGCAGATTGTTAGGGAGATTGATGCCCTAGGAGGCTATAGTGGTATTATTACTGATAAGTCTGCGATTCAGTTCAAGATGCTGAATAAATCTAAGGGACCTGCGATGTGGAGTCCCCGGGCTCAAAACGATAGAATGCGTTTTGCTGAGGAATGGAGATTGGCTTTGGAAGACACTCCAAATGCTGATTTTTATCAGGAAATGGTATCTGGACTTTTAGAGGAAGGAGGAAAGATTGTAGGAGTTCGCACCTCGCTTGGAATTGACATTAGGGCCAAGGCAGTTGTACTTACCAATGGCACTTTTTTAAATGGGTTGATCCACATTGGAGAAAAACAGTTTGGTGGAGGAAGAGCAGGTGAAAAAGCAGCGACTGGAATTACAGAGCAGCTTGTGGATTTTGGATTTGATAGCGGAAGAATGAAAACTGGAACCCCGCCAAGGGTTGACGGGAGATCTTTGGATTATACCAAAATGATACCACAGCCTGGGGATTCAAATCCGGAGAAGTTTTCCTATTTAGATACCCATAAGTTGTCCAAACAGCGTGACTGTCATATGACTCATACGAGCGCTTTGGTTCATGATTTACTTCGTGAGGGGTTTGATCGGTCTCCAATGTTTAATGGTAGAATAAAAAGTATAGGACCCAGATATTGTCCTTCCATAGAGGATAAGATTAATAGGTTTGCGGACAAGGATGCTCATCAGATTTTTGTGGAACCAGAAGGATGGCATACCGTTGAGGTGTATGTCAACGGATTTTCTACATCCTTGCCAGAGGATATTCAATATATGGCATTGAAATCCGTTAGAGGCTTTGAGAATGTGAAGTTTTTTAGACCAGGTTACGCTATAGAGTATGATTATTTTCCACCAACCCAATTGAAACATACCCTAGAGACTAAGCTGGTGGACAATCTCTATTTTGCCGGTCAGATCAACGGAACAACCGGTTATGAGGAGGCTGCGTCGCAAGGATTAATGGCGGGAATAAATGCACACTTAAAAATAAACCAAAAGGAATCGTTTATTTTAAAAAGGGATGAAGCGTACATCGGAGTGTTGATCGATGATTTGATTACCAAGGGCACGGAGGAACCGTATAGAATGTTTACCTCCAGAGCTGAGTATAGGACTTTGTTGCGACAGGACAATGCAGATTTGAGGCTGACTCCAAAAAGTTTTGAGATTGGCCTTGCCACCGAAGAACGATTAAGACGGATGGAGGTCAAGCAAAAGAAATCAGACCAGTTTGTAAATTTCTTCCGTAAGACAAGTTTTGACCCCGAAGAGATAAATCCAATTCTCAATTCGGTAGACTCTTCCACAGTGAAGCAATCTGACAAACTTTTTAAAGTCTTTTCCAGGCCAAGGGTTACTATGGAGCATATGCTTCAGTTGAATGCTGTTTCCAACTATGTTGAGCAAAACAAGTTGGATACAGAAGTGATGGAGCAAGCTGAAATACAGGTGAAATATTCAGGCTACATAGAAAAGGAAAAGAACAATGCGGATAAACTTCATCGCCTCGAGAATGTCAAGATACCTGACAATTTTGACTATTCTAAATTAAAGTCCTTATCATTTGAGGCTCGCGAGAAACTTGACAGTATTCGACCTGTAACAATTTCACAGGCATCACGTATAAGTGGTGTTTCCCCATCGGACATTAGCGTGCTATTGGTTTTTTTAGGGCGATAATCACTTTTTTGTTCCACGTGGAACAAGAACAACTACCTTAGAATGGTGACATCAATTTCTGGATGTGAGAGAAATTTGAGAAAACTTGGGCTAATCGTATATTCGAATCCCAAAAGTATTCTAATAAAATACTACAAGAGTTAGT
>JBCCUY010000001.1:0-36164 GCA_039196145.1 Bacteroidota bacterium | reverse complement strand
GTTTATTTCCCAATTCTTCCTCTAGCTTTAGGGCTCTTTTAAACTGTAAAATGGCCAAATCGTATTGCTCTAGGGTTTGGTAAAGCCCCCCAATACAGTTCAGGGAAACATTAATGCTCCGGAGGATGTGGTGGGATGGATTTTGTACTTCCTCGGCAAGTTCAAGGGCCTGTTGGTTGTAATCCAATGCGGTTTTGATTGCATCACTTCGCCTATAGACCACACCGAGCATGTTCAAGCTCAACACCTTTAGTTCAATATTGTTGGCCTGTTCCGCAATTTGCAAAGCCTCTTGATGAAGGTCTGCGGCCTTTTTAAAGTTGGAAATGTTCCGGTATTTGGTTCCGATATGGTCAAGGGCATAAGCCTGACCTTCCAAATAATTGTTCTCTTCACATTGATCGGCAAAGTAGCGCAACAAGGTGGTATCCCTCTTCTCTGATTTAAGTTCCGTGTTTAAGACAAGGTAAGTCTTTGGGCGCATTTGAATGAGCCGTTCCGTTTTTTCTTTAAAATCCTCAGGTATTTCCTGTGCTTGCGGAAACCAAACCATCAAAAGCAGCAAAAGAAGTACCGAAGTATTCTTTTGGAAGCTAATCTGTTGGATGGTTGGTATAGGTCGTATAGGGAACACAGGTTTTGGTGGGAGTTACAGCATATCCAGAAAATCGGATTTCTTTTGTCGGGAGACTGGGATTTTATGGTTGGATTCCAAGACCACATATCCATCGGTCTTTAAAAATTCCTTGATCTTATTGAGATTGATAATGTATGAATTGTGAATTCTGAAAAAACTGTTGTCTGGCAATAAATTGTTCACCTCTTTTAACTTCTTGGTAAGAAGGATTTTTTGTCCATCACTCAAGAAAATGGTGCTGTAGTTCCCATCTGATTCCGCATAGAGAATATCATCACTGTTCAGGAACAACAGTTTCCCATCCGTGTTTATGGTTATCTTTTTGCTATGGGAATCCGCATTGAAGTTCAACAGGATTTTCTCCAGTTTTTCGGAAGTAAGATTTTTGGTATTGTACTTCTTTATTTTCTCGATGGTCACCTCCAGATCATCCGTATCAATTGGCTTTAAAAGGTAATCAATAGCTTCGTTCTTCAGTGCCTTCAGTGCATATTGGTTGTATGCCGTGGTGATCACAACAGGAAAATTCTTGTTCTTCAAGTTTTTGATGAACTGAAAACCGTCCATTGCCGGCATTTCAATATCCAGAAAAAGACAATCTGGGGTATTACGCTCTAAATAGGACAAAGCCTCATGCGCATCGGTAAAGGATGCTACTATATCCACCTCATCGGAAAGATTGGTCAACTCCCAACTTAAGCTTTGCAGGGCCTTGACCTCATCATCTACAATTACAGCTTCTAACATGCTCGGTTTAAATAAGAACCAAATTTAGGATTAATATGATTAAGGTATAGAAATTATGTGTTAATGGATGTTTTGTACGTATAATCGGTAGAAAATGATACGCTACGGAAAATCAGGCCGCATTTCCCTTTCCTGTAATTATTTTCCTATGGCCTCGTAGGAAATTAAAATACCAAAAAACCATTTATACACAAAAGAGCACCGTTCATACATAGCCAGACTTCCCTGGATGATTTGTTTTTTACTTTGGTCTTGTCAAAATTAATGACCGCCAAACCCTACTCCAATGAAGAAATGCGCAATATTATTTCTTCTGTTGATTGTCGCTTTGATTTTTACGGCAGTATCAGGGAGTAAGGAGTTGAAGATAGAATCGGGTTGGGAGAAAGTTGCGGTTTCCGAATAACACTCCAACCAAAAGTTCATATACATTACCAACAAGCGTACGGCCGTAGCAACCAACCTCTTGATTTTAGAAACTGCTTGCAAAATTTATCCCAAGTTAATGAACGGCATCGGTTGATTCTTAGGTTTCGGGGGAACTACCTGAGGGCTCAACTTTCCGGAATTGGAACAGGGAATGGCCGTACTTTTGGTGATGTAATCAAACAGACACCGACCTGAACGCAATTTCCATTAAAACAAAGGCCAAAAGGTATACTTTTTTATACTTCTTGGTCTTTTTTTATTCATGGGTTATTAGGATGGATATCCCAACTTTTAACCACAACCCCCAACCCTAAGAAACATCACTTCCCAACCTAGATTTCAACATGTTGTGTTAAAAACTTTGAGCTGGTTTTAATAAATGCAGCTTTAGATTCTGGTTTCAATTTTGAATCTTTGTTAGCCATATTCGCAGGGAAAATTACCTCCAGTTCATAATTTTAAACACACCATTTATGTCAGCAGCAATAGAGCCCATTCTTGAAGAAAACGAAGATAGATTTGTCATTTTTCCCATCCAACACCATGACCTATGGGAGTGGTATAAAAAGTGCGAAGCTTGTTTTTGGACTGCTGAGGAAATTGATTTACATCAGGATTTAACGGATTGGAACAATAAGTTGAGCGATGACGAGCAATACTTCATCAAGCATATCTTAGCCTTTTTTGCCGCTTCAGATGGTATTGTAAACGAGAATTTGGCCGAGAACTTTGTCAACGAAGTGCAGTACTCCGAGGCCAAGTTTTTCTATGGATTCCAGATTATGATGGAAAACATCCACTCCGAGACCTATTCCCTGCTTATCGATACCTATGTAAAAGATGAGAAGGAAAAAGGAGTGCTTTTTAAAGCCATAGAAAACTTTCCGGCCATAAAGAAAAAAGCGGATTGGGCCCTAAAATGGATTGAGTCACCAAGTTTTGCGGAACGCCTGATTGCTTTTGCAGCGGTTGAGGGAATTTTCTTTTCCGGAGCCTTCTGTTCCATTTTCTGGTTGAAGAAAAGAGGATTAATGCCTGGACTGACCTTTTCCAATGAATTGATTTCAAGGGACGAGGGAATGCACTGTGATTATGCCGTACATCTGCACAATCAACATTTGGTGAACAAAGTGCCAAAGGAGCGTATCACCGAAATCATCGTGGATGCCTTGAACATAGAGCGCGAGTTCATCACCGAGTCCCTGCCAGTAAGCCTTATCGGCATGAACGCCAAACTTATGACCCAGTACCTTGAGTTTGTGACGGACAGACTTTTGGTGGAACTGCAATGTGAGAAGGTATACAATGCAACGAATCCATTCGACTTTATGGATATGATCTCACTCCAAGGAAAGACCAATTTCTTTGAGAAACGGGTGTCAGAGTACCAAAAAGCAGGTGTTCTAAACAAGGAAAAAGACTCAGACTCCCAAAAAATCAGCTTCGACGCGGATTTCTAACAACCTTTCAAACTAGGTGCTCTTACCCCGGACACCAGAAAAACTTGACCTCTGACCTTGTGGATAAAACTGCAAGTGTATGCGATTGGCGGAACCAAAAAGCGTATCATTTAAAAAAAATTGTAGCCCATGTATGTAGTAAAAAGAGATGGAAGAAAAGAGCCAATGATGTTCGACAAGATCACGGCTCGAGTAAGAAAGCTTTGTTATGGATTGAATAACCTAGTCGATCCCGTTAAGGTAGCCATGAGGGTCATTGAAGGGCTATACGATGGGGTGACAACATCTGAGTTGGATAATTTGGCAGCGGAAATAGCGGCCACAATGACTACCACACACCCAGATTATGCAAAGTTGGCTGCGCGTATCTCCGTCTCCAACCTACATAAGAACACCAAAAAATCCTTCTCAGAAACCATGAAGGATCTATACGAATATGTCAATCCGAGAACTGGAAAGAAGGCACCTTTATTGTCCGATGAAGTTTTTAAGGTCATCTCGGAAAATTCGGAAAAACTGGATTCTACCATTATATATAACCGAGATTTTGGCTACGATTATTTCGGTTTTAAGACCTTGGAACGTTCCTATCTCCTAAAATTAAATGGGAAGATTGCCGAACGGCCACAACATATGTTGATGCGCGTTGCCGTGGGAATTCATTTGGATGACTTGGATTCGGCCATAGAGACCTATGAGCTCATGTCCAAAAAGTATTTTACACATGCCACACCTACCCTTTTCAATTCTGGCACACCAAAACCACAAATGTCCTCCTGTTTCTTACTGGCCATGAAGGACGATAGCATTGATGGCATTTATGATACCCTAAAGCAGACTGCCAAAATTTCCCAGTCGGCGGGAGGTATTGGACTTTCTATTCACAATGTTCGGGCTACAGGATCTTATATTGCCGGAACCAACGGTACTTCCAACGGAATCGTTCCCATGCTTCGGGTATTTAATGACACGGCTCGTTATGTGGATCAGGGAGGGGGCAAGCGAAAGGGGAGTTTTGCCATTTATGTGGAACCTTGGCATGCCGATATCTATGATTTCCTGGATTTAAAAAAGAACCATGGAAAAGAGGAAATGCGTGCACGCGATTTGTTCTACGCCATGTGGATACCGGATTTATTCATGAAGCGGGTAGAGGCTGACGGGGAATGGACCCTTATGTGCCCTAACGAATGCCCTGGGTTGTTCAGCAACCATAGCGAAGAATTTGAAGCCCTATACACCAAATATGAGGCAGAGGGCAAGGGAAGAAAAACCATCAAGGCACGCGATCTTTGGGAAAAGATTTTGGAATCCCAGATAGAAACAGGAACTCCTTACATGCTGTACAAGGACGCTGCCAACAGAAAGAGCAACCAGAAAAATTTGGGTACGATACGGTCTTCCAATCTATGCACCGAAATTTTGGAGTACACTTCTCCTGATGAAGTGGCGGTATGCAATTTGGCGTCCATCGCCTTACCCATGTTTGTGAAGAACGGCAAGTTTGATCACAAAGAACTCTTTAAAGTGACCAAGCGGGTTACCAAAAACCTCAACAAGGTCATTGACCGCAACTACTACCCGGTAAAAGAAGCCGAGAATTCCAATATGCGGCACCGACCAGTTGGTTTGGGGGTACAGGGGTTGGCAGATACGTTCATTATGCTTCGCCTACCGTTTACCAGTGATGAGGCCAAGCAATTGAATCAAGAGATTTTTGAGACCTTGTATTTTGCTGCGGTATCTGCTTCCATGGAAGAGGCCAAAACAGATGGAGTGTACTCCAGCTATGAAGGGTCCCCCATTGCCAATGGGGAATTCCAACATAACCTTTGGGGCATTAAGGATGAGGAACTTTCCGGCAGATGGAATTGGGAAAAACTCCGGAAGGATGTTAAAAAACATGGAGTGCGCAATTCACTGTTGGTAGCTCCGATGCCAACAGCATCTACCTCCCAAATTTTAGGAAACAACGAATGTTTTGAGCCCTATACCTCCAACATTTATACCCGAAGGGTATTGTCCGGGGAATTCATTGTGGTGAACAAACACCTCTTGGAAGATTTGGTAAAATTGGGTCTATGGAACGAGAATCTAAAGCAGGAATTGATGCGTGCCAACGGATCTATCCAACATATTGATGTGATTCCTGAAGATATTAAGGAACTCTACAAGACTGTATGGGAACTAAGCATGAAGGACATCATCGATATGAGTAGGCAGCGTGGGTATTTCATTGATCAGAGTCAATCGTTGAACCTGTTCATGGAGAATGCCAACTACTCCAAGTTGACATCCATGCATTTTTACGCTTGGAAGAGCGGACTTAAGACCGGAATGTATTATCTGAGGACCAAAGCGGCTGTGGATGCCATTAAATTTACTTTGGACAACACCAAGAAAAAAGAAGTTCCCGTTAGTGTTGCGGCGGAAGCGGAAGTGGTTGCGGCCACACCAAAAGGGGCAGAGGGGATTCAAGTGCAGGCTACTGCCGTGGAACAACAGGAGGTCGATATACAACCCATGACCCCGGAGGAAATGAAAGAACTTATAGCACGGGCCAAAGAAGGCGAGGCAGATGACGACTGCCTTATGTGTGGATCATAGTTTGTGCTGAACTTTATCAGTATGCGATAGTGTTTATTGCTTAGATACCTTGAAGGGTTCACCCCACTCAAGTAACCGTCAGGGTATTGTTTTTGAATTGCAAGATTCAACCTCAAAAAAAGCCGCTGTACAGCGGCTTTTTTACTTAAACTTAAATGGACTTCCTTTTTCTATAGGGACCAGGCTCTGCCCTGTGTAAGGGTTTCCACATCCTCACATCCTATATATTCACCGGGTACTGGCAAATAAGCCAATACCTCTTCGCCTACAAACTCGCTGCTCTTATAGGCCCAAATCGCAGTGTTTCTTACATTGCCCGCAAATTGATATCTGGCAATTTCATCGTCCAAAACAGCATTGCCATTTTCTTCTATCGCCATAAAGTAGGCCTCAAGGGCCTCAGCATGGGCTTCCTCCACTTCGTCCGTTTGTTTCTTTAGATAAGTGGCAAACGCAGGCTCTAAATCTTCAGGGGATAGGTCGGCAAGTGTTTCTTTTTGGGTATCTGCCAAGACCTTATCGGTAAACTTGCCCATACACATCTTAAGGAACTCTTGTTGTTCCACAGGTAAGACCTCATTGGCAAATTTATCCATGAACAAATGCACGTTCACATCGGTCGCCGAAGGTGTATCCGTTTTGGGCAATAGAATATCCAATAAGCTGTGCAGTACGGTGCCCTGGTCCTTTGTAAAGAACTCCGGGGTCCAATCCAGAACCTTTTTGCCCTTGCAGCTTTGAACAATTCCCAATAGTGTTGGGGTTGCAACGGCGTAGCCAAAGACAAGCCCCATATTTTTAAGTGCTACTCTTCTTTCCATTATAGGTTTCCTTTTTTAAGTTCTTCCGCTGCATGATTTGCAGCTCTAGCTGTAAAGGCCATATAGGTCAACGATGGGTTGACACAGCTGGCTGAGGTCATAAATGCACCATCTGTCACATATACATTTTTACAATCGTGCACTTGATTGTATCCATTCAGGACAGAGGTTTTTCGGTCTCTTCCCATTCTTGCGGTTCCCATTTCATGGATACCCAAGCCCAAAGCGCCAGGGCGGTCAAATGGTTCCACATCTCTAAGGCCGGCTTTTTCCAGCATGGAAACAGCTTGGTCTTTCATATCCTCACGCATGTTCCATTCGTTCTGCTTAAACTCCGCATCAAAGGTCACGGTGGGCAAGCCCCATTCGTCTACCTTGTCATAATCCATGGTCATACGGTTATCTTCGTAAGGAAGTACCTCGCCAAAGCCACCCATTCCGAAGGTCCAGCCTCCAGGTTTAAGAATGGCATCCTTCAATTCTTTTCCGTGCGATACCTCGGCAATAATATCTTCCCAATTACCTCTTCCTGCACCACCCTGATATCCATAACCACGAATAAACTTGTCTGTATTTGAGTTGCCACCTAGGTTTCTGAATCGAGGAAGGTAAATGCCATTTGGCTTTCTGCCCTTGTAATATTTATCCTCAAAGCCATCGAATTTACCTGAGGCACCTACGCCCAAATGATGGTCCATGATGTTTCTACCCAATTGGTCCGAATCGTTTCCAAGACCGTTTTCAAACCTATCCGATTTGGATTGCATCAAAATGGATGTGGAAGCAATGGCCGAGGCACATAGGAAAATCACCTTGGCCTTAAACTCATAGGATTCTTTGGTCACCCTGTCGATTACCTTTACTCCTGTTGCCTTTTTGGTGTCCGGGTCGTAAATAACCTCATGGACAATGGAATCGGGACGCAGGGTCATATTTCCGGTTCTTTCCGCGGCAGGTAATGTAGAGGATACACTACTGAAATATGCGCCAAAAGGACATCCTCTTATACATCTGTTCCTAAATTGACATCGTGTTCTACCATCACCCTCAAATTTTTTATTACTGTTGATATGGGCAACCCTACCCGCTGTCACCACCCTACCATCAAAATGTTCCGAAACTTTTTCGCGAACATGTTGTTCCACACAGTTCAATTCCATCATGGGCTCAAACTGTCCGTCAGGGAGTTGGGGCAGACCCAACTTTTCACCGGTAACGCCAATATAGCTTTCAACCTTATCGTACCAGGGAGCAATATCCTTATAACGAACGGGCCAATCCACAGCAATACCATCTTTTTTGTTGGCCTCAAAATCTATGTCGCTCCATCGATAGCTGTGCCTTCCCCACATAATGGAACGCCCTCCTACGTGATAACCACGCATCCAGTCAAAACGCTTGGTCTCATTATAGGGATGCTTTTGGTCATCCACAAACCAAAAGTTGTGTGGAGCCCTTACGGTGTATCCAGTTCTGGCCTGTTTTTCTTGCTTCGCAGCTTCTTCACGGGAAAGCTGTCCATTGTTGGGAAAATCCCAAGGATCTAGATTTGCAGTGGGGTAATCCTCTCGGTGCTTTACCATCCTCCCACGTTCCAGGACCAAGGTCTTTAGTCCATTCTCGCATAATTCTTTTGCAGCCCAACCACCGCTAATGCCCGTTCCTACTACGATAGCATCATATGATTCCTGCTCTTCGTTATAATAAAATTTGCTCATCTATTAGGATTGTTTATTTCATAAATGTATTAATTATTGAATTAATTTTCTACATTTAAACCCTATGTTTATTGAGAATTCAGTACTATAACGTTGTAGTTTTTTAATTTCACGCAATCAACCATTATGAACAGAACAAAATTTAATAGGAATACCACATTTGCACTTATGGCCATATTCCTTATCGGTACAACTGCTTGTAAGCAAAAAGAGAAAAAAGAGGAGGTAGAACCTGAAGCTTCCATGGAAATGGAAACCGCCGAAGAACCATGGTTTAAATTGTCATTGGCCCAATGGTCCATGCACAGAATGATACGGGAAGATGGAATGGACCCCTATCTATTTGCTGAAAAAGCGAAAGGGTGGGGCTTTGAAGGATTGGAATATGTAAGCGGACTTTACTATCCAGAGCTGGAGAAGGATAATTTCTCCGAAGAGGCCATGAAGAATTTTGTGGATAAAAGTTTGGCCGAAAGTAAAAAACATGGTCTGGAAAACCTGATCATTATGATTGATGGCCAGGGAGATTTGGCCACACCGAATGAATCAGAGAGAAATGCTGCCGTGGAAAACCATCACAAATGGGTGGATGCCGCCGCTGCGCTGGGATGCCATTCCATAAGAGTGAATTTAAGTGGAAGCTCGGATCCTGAAGAATGGACTGCTGCTGCTGTGGATGGCTTGACCAAGTTATCTACATATGCCAAGGACAAAAACATCAACATCATTGTTGAGAACCATGGGGGTTTATCCTCCAAGGGGGCGCTGTTGGCCAACGTCTTTAAAGAGGTAAATATGAAGAATTGTGGAACGCTGCCAGATTTTGGCAATTTCTGTATTACCTGGGGAGAGTGGCCCGAATGCCTGGAATGGTATGACAGATATAAAGGAATGGAAGAGATTATGCCTTATGCCAAGGCAGTAAGTGCCAAGTCGCATGATTTTGATGAAAATGGGGATGAGGTTCATTCGGATTACAGCCGTATGCTAAAGATTGTTAAAGATGCAGGATACACAGGTTTCATTGGTGTGGAATATGAGGGAAGCGGAATAAGTGAGGAAGAGGGAATCATTGCCACCAAAAAATTATTAGAGAAGTTTCAGAACTAGTTATTATCCAACCTTTGGTTTATGAAGGGATTTTTGCACCAGCTCTTCGACTACAATTTCTATTGCAATAAAAAGCTGATAGAGCAATGCACTGCTTTGGACGAGGTTCCAGAGAAGTGCTCTAAGCTTTTTAGTCATATTCTGAATGCGCATCATACTTGGAATCATAGGATTCTGGATAAGTCTGCGGAATTTGAAGTGTGGCAGGTGCACGATATTGGGCGGTGGGAGGATATCCATTACGAAAACCAAAGAACTTCATTTGAGATTGTAACCAACACGGACGATTTCAACAAAAGAATAGAGTACCAGAACAGCAAGGGGAGAACCTATGCCAATGACCTAAAGGACATTTTGTTTCATGTGATCAACCATTCTACCCATCATAGGGGACATATTCTTGCAGAGTTTCGGGCTTCGGGCATTACCCCGGATGCGTTGGATTATATATTTTATAAAAGATAATTTCTACATGAGTCCAAAGATCAAGATTCAACTCTCGTCCATGATGTTCCTCGAATTTTTTATTTGGGGAGGTTGGTTTGTGACCATGGGGATTTATCTGCCCAATACCTTAAAAGCAAGTGGAGGTGAGATTGCCCTAGCGTATTCCACACAATCTTGGGGGGCAATTATTGCTCCCTTTATTATTGGCCTTATTGCGGACCGTTACTTTAATGCCGAGCGTATTTTAGGGGTATCCCATTTAATAGGTGCTTTCTTGATGTACCAATTGGCCAACGCCGTGGATTTTGGAGCCTTTTATCCCTATGTATTGGGTTATATGATAGTGTACATGCCCACCCTGGCCCTAGTAAATTCTGTTTCCTTCAATCAAATGACAGACCCTTCCAAGGAGTTTGCCTACATCCGTGTGTTCGGAACCATTGGATGGATCATAGCTGGTTTGACCATTAGCTTTTTAGGTTGGGACAGTGAACAGGGCGTAGGTGATGGATTGCTTCGCAATACCTTTTTAATGGTTGCAGGAGCTTCTGCACTTTTGGGACTTTTTAGCTTTACCTTGCCAAAAACTCCCCCTAAATCTTCTCGAAAGGAAAAAGTGACCATTTCGGAAATATTGGGCTTGGAGGCATTGAAACTCCTTAAGGATAGAAACTTTCTTATCTTTTTCCTGGCCTCCATTCTTATTTGTATCCCGCTGGCTTTCTACTATCAACATGCAGGACAATTTTTAGGGGAAATCGGGGTGTCCAATCCAGCGGGCAAAATGACCGTTGGTCAAATTTCAGAAGTCTTGTTTATGCTCCTGTTGCCTGTCTTTTTTAAGCGATTCGGATTCAAAAAAACAATTTTGGCCGGAATGTTGGCCTGGACAGTCCGCTATTTGCTTTTTGCCTATGGAAATGCTGGGGAGATGGTCTTTATGCTGCTCACGGGTATTGCATTACATGGTATTTGTTACGACTTTTTCTTTGTGTCGGGTCAAATTTATACGGATTCGAAAGCTGGGGAAAAATACAAAAGTGCTGCACAAGGGTTAATTACTTTGGCCACCTACGGGGTGGGTATGTTGATCGGCTTCTGGATTGCCGGAAAAATTACGGATATGTACCTTGTGGCCGAAAATGTTCACGACTGGGAAAATGTTTGGATTATCCCATCTCTCTTTGCTTTTGTTGTGTTAGTGCTGTTTGCCCTTTTCTTTAAAAAGGAAGAGGTAACTTATAAACCTTAATTAACTAAAACTTTGATTTAAATGGAAAACATCAATAAGAATAGGCTGTTCTATGCTTCATGCGTTGCGCTATTGGTAACGTCGATGACATTTGCAATAAGAGCAAGACTGGAAACAGTTTTTGGACCCGAAGGTGTGGGGCTTACCTTGGAGCAAATCGGCTGGGCTTTTACACCTGCGTTTTGGGGTTTTACAATTGCGATGATTATTGGTGGACCGTTGGTTGATTCACTGGGAATCAAAAAGATTACCTGGATGGCCTTTATTACCCATGCCATTGGGATTGTTTGGACCATTTTGGCCAAAGATCAAACTTCTCTGTTCTTGGCCACTTTATTCGTGGGAATAGGAAATGGTATGGTTGAGGCAGCCCTTAACCCAATGATTGCCTCCATGTATACCAACAACAAAACAAAAATGTTGAATCGGTTTCACGTATGGTTCCCTGGAGGAATTGTAATCGGCTCATTGGTGGGCTGGTTGATAATGGATGTGATGGGATTGAGTTGGCAGATTATGGTGGGCGTATTGTTTATTCCGCTGATTATTTACGGATTTATGTTTTTGGGCCAGAACTTTCCGGTTACGGAACGGGTTCAAATGGGTGTCAGTAACAATAAAATGATTGCTAGTTTGGGCAAGCCCCTATTTATCTTTATGGTGTTATGTATGTTCTTGACCGCCGCTTCGGAATTGGGAACGACCCAACGCATAGAATCTTTGTTGAAGGAATCCGTGGCCGTGCCCTTGCTGGTGCTTGCATTTATTAATGGAATAATGGCCCTTGGGAGGGCCTTTGCTGGCAAGGTCATACATAAATTACAGCCCGCGGGAATGTTGTTGTTTTCTGCAATATTCACCTTTATCGGACTTTGGTTGCTGACCATTACGAGTGGAGGAATGACTTTTGCCGCTGCCGCCGTCTTTGCAGTGGGAGTTACTTTTTTCTGGCCAACAATGCTGGGTTTTGTGGCCGAATATCTTCCAGAAACAGGAGCTTTGGGGCTTTCCATAATGGGAGGAGCCGGAATGCTTTCCGTTTCTGTGGTGCTGCCTGTAATGGGGAAATTGATGGATAATGCAAATGCCATGGAAGCACTAAGAACAATGTCAATTTTGCCAGCAATTTTAATTGTGGCATTTATTGGATTATATATCTACATGAAAAAACGAAAACCAAATACTCAAGAAGCGTAAAAAAGAAATCGAATGCCAAAAAAAATTAGATTAGGAATTATTGGTGGTGGTGGGGATTCCCTAATTGGAGTGCTCCACAGAGTAGCCTCCTTCATAAATGATAATTATGAAATTGTTGGGGCGGTGTTCAACCCCGATTATGAACAAAACCTTGCTTTTGCAAAAGAGATTGATGTACCTACCAACAGGATCTACAAAGATTTTGACACTCTGGTAGCGGAGGAACTGAAACTACCTGAAGATGAACGTATTCAGGTCTGTTCCGTTTTAACACCCAACTTTCTGCACTATCCTATGGCCAAAAAACTTTTGGAAAATGGGTTTCATGTCATTTGTGAAAAGCCTATGACCATGAATTACGAGGAGGCAAAAACCTTGCAGGAAGTGCATCAAAAGTCTGGAAAAGTATTCGCGCTAACGCACACTTACACAGGGTACCCCATGGTGCGCCAGATGCGTGAAATGATCAAAAACGGAGAGCTGGGCAAAATCCACAAGGTTGATGCACGATACTATCAAGGTTGGATCAATACTGTTATTCATGATAAAGAAAAACGATCTACGGTATGGCGTTTGGATCCAACAAAAGCGGGAATCAGTTCCTGCATTGGGGATATAGGAGTACATGCCTCCAACTTGATTGAGTACACCACGGGGTTACAGATCAAGTCCGTGTTGTGTGATTTCAACTATCTGTACGATGACAACCAGATGGATGTGGACGGAACTGTTTTGATCAGAATGGATAAACATGTAAAGGGAGTTGTCAGGTCCAGTCAGGTAGCCACAGGCGAAGAAAACGGATTGGCAATTGCGATTTACGGTGAAAAAGCCGCTTTTCGATGGGAACAGGAAAAGCCAAATTTCCTTTACAAAATGAGCGACACTGAACCCCTGCAGGTTTACAAGCCAGGTCATGCCTATAATACGGAGCTTTCCTTGAAGGCTTCTAAAATACCTGCCGGACATCCTGAAGGCATTTTTGACTCCATGGCTAACATTTACCTAGGAGCCGCCAGGGCAATCCGTGGCGAAGCGTATAACGATGGAGAGTTCCCGACCATAAGGGATGGGGTCCGTGGAATGAACTTTATTGAAAGTACCGTAGCCTCCCATAAGCAGGGGAATGTTTGGGTGGATTTGGATTAACACCAAAGACAAATAAGACGAAATGAGATGGCCGCTTTAAGCGGCCATTATCTTTGGAAGACCTTTTCAAACCGTTCAAAGACCACAATCATACTTTCCCGTGGTTTACGGTTAAATTCAGATAGTTCTCTGGTATAATAGTCCCAGTGGGTTTTTTGCCAATGGTCCAAGCTTTTATCGCCCTCTCCTTCCAGTCGAGCATGTTCGGCATGAATGGCGAAATAAGGGACCAATTTCACTGACGTGGTTCTTATGATGCATTTGGCCTTTCCGGACCAATCCGTGACCACGGCAAAATCCCCAATCTTCGGAAGTTTTTCCTTGCGGTATTGAAGGCCAAGCAGCGAATGGGAGGTGGCCCGCTTAATATCCTTGCTTACCAGATCGGCACAGGCGTTGGCATCTTTTTCATTATCGCAAAAGTGGATTACCCTTGGCGCATCTTCTGATGCAAACTCCAAATGGGTGTCTAAAAAATCACCCCATAAATTTCGGGCGGAAGCATTTTCCATAGTAGGTATTTAAGAAAATTTGTTTTGTTTAAACAGTTCTACAGCATGGTTAGCGGCTCTTGCCGTAAAGGCCATATAGGTCAATGATGGGTTGACACAGCTTGCGGAGGTCATAAAGGCACCATCAGTCACATAAACATTGGGGACATCATGTAATTGATTGTGTTTGTTCAGGACGGATGTCTTAGGGTCATGCCCCATACGGGCCCCACCCATTTCATGAATGCCCAGCCCTGGTCCTGTCTCCCTATCCCAATCCGTTACATTTCTAAAACCTGCCGCTTTGAGCATGGCCACGGCTTCTTTTTTAATGGCGTTCCTCATTTTAAGCTCATTTTCCTTGAACTCCACGTCAAAATCCAGTTGAGGTAATCCCCATCGGTCTTTTTTGTCCTCGCTCAAGGTTACTCTATTGTCATGATAGGGTAGCATTTCGCCAAATCCGGTCATACCAATTTCCCAACCCCCAGGAGTAAGAATAGTTTCTTTAAGTGCAGCTCCGTAACCCATTTCCGCTACCGACTCGGACCAGTTGTTTCTGCTGGCTCCACCTTGGTAACCAAACCCTCTTAAAAATTCGGGCCGCTTGGTTTTATCATTTAGGTTCACAAACCTAGGGATATAAAAACCGTTGGGTCGTCTTCCCTTGTAGTACTTGTCCAAATGACCATCCACTTTGGCAGATGCTCCCAATTGATAATGGTGATCCATGATATTTCTGCCTACTTCGTCATAATTGTTTCCAAGTCCATTTGGAAACGATTTGGATTTGGATTGCAAAAGAATACCAACGGATGCCATGGCGGATGCACATAGAAAAACAATCTTTCCTTTGAACTCCATTTTTTTATGGGTCTCGGCATCTATCACCTTAACCCCGGTGGCCTTTTTAGTCCGTTCGTCGTAGATGACCTCATGGACAACGGAATTGGCTCTCAGGATCATATTGCCTGTGCGTTCTGCTGCGGGTAAGGTGGAGGAAAGACTGCTAAAGTATCCACCAAAGGGACACCCTCTCCAGCATCTGTTTCGGTATTGACAAGTGCTCCGTCCTTCAAATTTTGTTGTTTTCTCAGTGATGTGGGCCGCCCGTCCAATGGTAAGAAGTCTGCCATCATCAAAGCCTGTTTGCAAGGATTGCTGTAACTCCTTTTCTACACAATTGAGTTCCATGGGGGGTTGAAATTTTCCATCTGGGAGTTGCTTTAATCCCAAGTTTTCCCCACTTACTCCAATATAGGATTCCACTTTGTCATACCAAGGTGAAATGTCGTTGTACCGAACCGGCCAATCTACAGCTATGCCCTCTTTTTTGTTAGCTTCAAAATCAATATCACTCCAGCGGTAACTTTGCTTCCCCCAAGTAATGGACCGTCCTCCAACATGATAGCCTCTAATCCAGTCGAAACGTTTGGTCTCTTGGTAGGGGTGTTCCAAATCGTTGACAAAAAAATGTTTTACATCTTCTTTTGGGGCCCATCCGACCCGAATTTGCTTATGGTATTTTTCTTTGTCTTTTCTGGATAGTTCTCCGTTGTTGGGCATGTCCCAAGGATCCAGGTTCATGGTCTTGTAATCAACGATATGTTCTACCATCGGTCCGCGATCCAAGACCAAGGTCTTTAGGCCGTTTTCACAAAGTTCCTTGGCTGCCCATCCACCGGTTATTCCAGTGCCAACTACGATGGCATCGTAAACCACATTTTCGTCCACAATTGTGTTATTTTAATTGTTACTTATCGCTATATTTATGACCTCCCGAAGGGAAAATAAAAACATCCCTGATTTTTTCTTAAATATAGGCGATAAATCCTAAAATTTTACGGATTTATCAAGAGTTAGTAAATCACATTGAATGAAAACAATTAAAGGACCTGCCGTTTTTTTGGCACAATTTGTAGATAGCCAACCCCCGTTCAACTCCCTCGATGGGCTTTGTAAATGGGCTTCCGATTTAGGGTATAAGGGTATTCAGATTCCTACTTGGGAGTCGTTTCTTATTGATTTGGATAAGGCTGCTGAAAGCCAGGATTATTGCGATGAACTTAAAGGAAAAATCAACTCCTATGGTCTCGAGATAACCGAGCTGTCAACGCATTTGCAAGGGCAACTGGTAGCCGTGCACCCTGCCTATGATATTATGTTCGATAATTTTGCACCGGAGGCTGTGAAAAATAATCCAAAGGCACGGACCAAATGGGCCGCGGAAACGGTTAAAAAGGCGGCAACGGCCAGTAGAAGATTGGAAATTAGCGCCCATGCCACTTTTTCAGGTTCATTGCTTTGGCATACTGCACATCCGTGGCCGCAAAGACCTCCTGGTCTGGTAGAATTGGGCTTTGAGGAACTGGCCAATAGGTGGATGCCTATTTTGAACCATTTTGACGAGGAAGGCGTAGATGTGTGCTATGAGATCCACCCAGGGGAAGATCTTCATGACGGGGATACATTTGAGCGCTTTTTGGAAGCTACCGGTAATCATAAGAGGGTAAATATCTTGTACGACCCAAGTCATTTTGTGCTCCAACAACTGGATTACATTACTTACATAGACCACTACCATGAGTTTATCAAATCCTTCCATGTCAAAGACTCAGAGTTTAACCCAACCGGAAAGAAAGGTGCTTTTGGAGGCTATAACGATTGGGGAGATCGGGCAGGTCGCTACCGTTCGCTTGGGGATGGACAAATCGACTTTAAAACCATCTTTTCCAAACTTACCCAATACGGGTGTGATGTATGGGCTGTTATGGAATGGGAATGCTGCATCAAGAGTCCGGAACAGGGTGCCAGGGAAGGGGCCAAGTTTATCCAGGATCATATTATCGAGGCAACCACCAAGACCTTTGATGATTTTGCGGGAGCGGCAACCGATGAAGAAAAACTGAAAAAAATATTGGGATTATGAAAAAAATAGGATTGCTGGTTTTGGCGATTGCAGTTTTTGCATGTCGCGGAAAGGAATCGAAGTCAGAAGAAGTGGATTCCGATTCGCTTTCGACAACTGAAGAGGTTCAGCCGCCAGTTTCAGAGCAGGAACAATGGACGGTTTTGTTTGATGGTACCTCATTTGACGGGTGGCATTTCTACAACGGAGAAGGTGTCTCCGAACCGTGGAAACTTGAAGATGGGGCCATGGTTTTTTATCCTCCGGAAGAAAAACCCGAGGGAGTCAGCTATAATATAGTCACCGACAAAACATTTACAAATTTTGTGCTGTCCTTGGAATGGAAGATTGCCGCCAATGGAAACAGCGGAATTTTTTGGGGTGTCCATGAGGATGAAAAATTTGGGCAACCTTACCTCACTGGTCCTGAAATCCAAGTATTGGACGATGAGGGTCATCCAGATGCAAAAAACGGGACAACGCACCAGGCCGGAGCCCTATACGATATGGTAGCGCCTAGTGAGAAAGCCGTTAAACCTGCTGGGGAATGGAACCTGGTTGAAATTATGGTCAATCACGAGACAAATGTTGGCCATGTGATTTTGAACGGAAAAAGAATTGTTGACTTTCCAGTTCACGGTGAGGCTTGGGACGAAATGGTAGCCAATTCCAAATTTGCAGATTGGGAAGGTTTCGGTGCATACCAAACAGGAAATATTGGACTGCAGGACCATGGTGATGTAGTGGCCTATAGAAATATTAAAATCAAGCAACTTTAAATATGAGGAGAAGAACAACCCTTTTTCTGGCCGCTATGTTGTGCCTTGGTATAGGTTTGTACGCCCAGGAAGTGGAACCTACAAATCCAGAAGCTACAGAAGTTTATGAACCGGTTCCTCCAAAAGTGGTCCCTGGCAGCAATGGTGCACCACCAAGTGATGCCATTGTCCTTTTTGATGGCTCCAGTCTGGATGCCTGGAGAAGTAGTGCCGACAGTACGGCGGCGAAATGGCATCTTAACCAGGATGGTAGTATGACCGTAAAGGATAAGACGGGTAATATTGAGACCAAACAGGCTTTTGGAAGCATTCAGCTCCATATTGAGTGGAGGTCTCCCGCAGAAGTCCAAATGTCTGGACAGAATAGGGCCAATAGCGGTGTTTTTCTACAAGGACTTTACGAAATCCAAGTTCTGGACAATAACGACAACAACACCTATGTCAACGGGCAAGTGGGATCCATTTATAAGCAATCCGTTCCTTTGGCCATGGCTTCAGTACCATCAGGAGAATGGAATACGTACGATGTAATTTACCATGCACCTAGGTTTAGTAGGGGAGGTAACCTGAAAAAACCCGCCACCATAACGGTGTTACATAACGGAGTCCTGATCCAAGACCATTTTGAGGTAGAAGGCCCTTCGGAATATATCGGTTGGTCAACATACCAACCTCATGGAAAACGGCCTTTGATACTCCAAGATCATAGGGACAATAGCAGGGTCAGCTATAGAAATATTTGGGTGCGGGAGCTGGATTAAGAATCCATTTCCCAGTTTAGAATTGAAAGGGGCCAAATCCTAATTTGGTTACCTTTGCCAAAATTTAATCATTCCATATGATTCAATCCATGACTGGTTTTGGAAAGCACGTGGTGCAACTTCCATCCAAAAAAATCACCATTGAAATCAAATCCCTCAACAGCAAGAATCTGGATATAAATGCCAGAATTCCCCAATCCTATAGAGAGAAGGAATTGGAGTTACGCAAAATGATTGCCGATACCCTGGTAAGGGGCAAGGTCGACTTTGGACTCTATGTTGAAATAACAGGCGAGGAAACCACAGCAGAAGTGAACCAGGGCGTGGTTAAAAAGTATATGAAGCAATTGGCGGGTATTGCCAAAGGCGAGGACATTAAGCTCCTTGAACTTGCCCTTAGAATGCCCGATACCATGAAAACGGACAAAAACGACATAGATGCTGCGGAATATGGTGCCATAACTGCTGCGGTAAAAGAGGCCTTGAGCGAAATCAAAAAATTCCGCAGTGAGGAAGGAAATACCCTTGAACGGGATTTTATGTCACGTCTTTCCAGCCTAGGTGGTTTATTGGAAAAAGTAAGGATTATGGACCCAGAACGTTTGCATACGGTTCGTGAACGTTTGGAAAAGGCCGTGGCAGACCTTAAGGTCGAGGCGGATGCAAACCGATTTGAACAGGAATTGATCTATTATTTGGAGAAGTACGATATCACGGAGGAAAAAGTGCGCTTGGACAACCATTTGAAATATTTCCAGACCACCCTGAAATCCAAAGATTCCAATGGAAAAAAATTGGGTTTTATTGCCCAGGAAATTGGGAGGGAAATCAATACCATTGGTTCCAAGGCCAACTATGCCCCAATGCAGCAATTGGTAGTGCAGATGAAAGATGAGCTGGAGAAAATTAAGGAACAAATGCTGAATGTTTTATGAAAAAAGGAGGGAAGCTCATTATTTTTTCAGCCCCTTCAGGGAGCGGTAAAACCACTATTGTTCGGCATCTGTTAAAGCAACCTGAACTTAATTTGGCTTTTTCCGTTTCGGCCACCTCAAGACAACGAAGGGGAGAGGAGCGAGACGGGGTCAATTATTATTTTATGTCCATTCCAGAGTTTAAAAAGCATATTAAAAGTGGTGATTTTTTGGAATGGGAAGAGGTTTATCGTGATAACTTTTATGGAACGTTGAACAGTGAAGTGGAGCGATTATGGGCCGAGGGCAAGAACGTCATTTTTGATATTGATGTGGTGGGCGGTCTTCGGATCAAGAAGAAATTTCCAGTGGAGACACTTGCCGTTTTTGTAAAGCCTCCCAGCGTAGATGAACTTAAAATCAGATTGAAAAAAAGGAGTACGGAGAGCGACGATAAAATCAATATGCGGGTAGCCAAAGCTTCTGTTGAACTGGCAACCGCCCCACAATTTGATAAGGTGATCAAAAACTACGACCTTGAGGTGGCCTTGGAAGAAGCGCATAAATTGGTGGCAGATTTTGTTGGGACGGATATCCCTAAGGCGAAATAGGATATGAAACAAGTGGGGCTTTATTTCGGCACCTTCAACCCAATTCATATTGGCCATTTGGCCATTGCCAACCATATGGTTGAGTTTTCGGACCTTGATGAGGTTTGGTTTGTGATTACCCCACAAAGCCCTTTTAAGACCAAGCAATCACTTTTGGATGATCACCATCGCTATCAAATGGTATTTGAGGCGGTTAAGGACTATCCCAAACTAAAGCCCAGTAAAATCGAGTTTGATTTGCCCCAACCCAATTACACCATTGATACCCTGGTACATTTGGGAGAAGAATATGGGAAGGAATATCAATTCTCCTTGATTATGGGTGAGGATAATTTAAAGGGTTTTCACAAGTGGAAGAACTATGAGGCCATCTTGGAACTCCATAATATTTATGTATATCCTAGAATATCTGAGGGTGAGGTAGTACATCGGTTTGGGAATCATCCCAAAATCCATCGAATAGAAGCACCTATAATGGAAGTTTCTTCCACATTCATTCGCAAAGCCCACAAGGAGGGGAAAAACGTTAGACCCTTACTACCCGAAACTGTTTGGGTCTATATGGACGAGATGAATTTTTATCGGTAAAACTAATCCCCTAGAAAATCAGTTCCAAGATATTTATCATCTTTGTTATAGTACCAGGCCCTGATTTTAGGCATTTTAATGCCATTGACTTCTTCCAAATCCTTTAAAAGTATATATTCCCCATCGCCTTTGCTTTCATCATGATAGAACTGGTATACCTCCAGGGCATAAGTCTTGGGGTCAAAATAGAAATACCAAACATCATCTCCAACCTTTTCATCATACGTCACCTTTAAAACAAGGTATTCCTTTCCCTTAAAAGTTTTGGTCTGAACCCTCGGGTCAAGGTTACTGCCCGGGTCTTTTATTTTCATGGGTAAACCATACAAATAAGTGTAGTAGTTTTGCATCATCTTGCCCCGTTCACAAGTTAAACGGTACGCTTCTCGGTCCTTGTCCGAAATGGAGGCAGAACCATTAAGTCGGGTGGTGCAGGAGTCACCAACAAAGGAATAAGTGTAAGCCGCCCCATCTTGTTTCACACGCAAAGTAAAGGTTCTTTTTGGGAAGTCCATTTGAATTTTGCTAAGGCGATCCGCAGCATTTGGTGTTTCCATTCTGATGTCAAATGTTCCTTTGAAGCTACCCCAGTTTTGACCAGGGTCATGGAATGCTATGGCCTTGTTAAGCACCTCTTCGGCTGAAGGGGATTGGGCATAAAGGCCGCTGAAACAGAAAAAAGATAAAAGAACGGTTAGAATTCGCATACGACTTAATTGGATTTAGGAATACGGGCAGGTTCCACGGTACTATCGTGCTCGGTATAATATAGCTCCAGTAGTTTGAGGGTCGACTTGATAAGATCCTTGGTTTCCGTTAGGAAAGAGAAGTATAAGGTTGTGTTTTTTGGACTTGACTCTTCGGTTCGGGTCCGCGCCACCTGCTTTTCTATCTTATCTGAAACCAAATCAAAAAGTTCTTGTTTTCGGGTAAGAATAGCTTGGATTTTTTCAAAACTCCGGTTCTGGAAAATTTCCTGGGTACTCTGGAAAAGCTGTTCAAGTGTCGTGTCCAACTCCTTTAGTTCCTTAATTTGGGTATACTTTAGCTTCTTGTGGTTGTTGTGTACGTGTTTGTACCCAAGGGTGGATACATATTCCAACGATTGAGAAAGATCTTGGAGCAGCCCAAGAAGACTAATGTAGAAGTTACTTGCACCACCAACACTGGATTCGTCTAAGTTCTTAATGAAATAGAAAATATTGTTTTTCAAGTCTTCTATTTCATTGGACATTTTATTGACACCTTTCTTGTTTTTGCGAAGTGTTTCGATATCATGACGGGCCAGTCCATTAATGGAATTTGTATAGATGCGGTTACTTCTTTTGATCATGTTCCCAATGTTGTCCGCACTTTCCTCGATCACTCCCTGAATGGAACTGCTTTCGGCCCTACGCAAACTGTCCTCGGCTTTGATCACCTTGGTCTTTCGGTTATGCGACATATAGTTCCGAAGTAATACCACGGCGGCAAAAACAAGCAATAATAGCATGCCCGTAAACCTTCCGATATGTAATATGTAAGCAATGATCGCTGCGGCTACAAAGGCACTTAAGGCCGTAAAGAACCAGCCTCCAATTACGTTGAGAACCCCAGCTACCCTATATACTGCACTTTCCGCTCCCCAGGCGCGATCTGCCAATGAGGTTCCCATCGCCACCATAAAGGTAACATAGGTTGTGGATAACGGAAGCTTCATACTGGTGGCTATGGAGATAAGAACGCTGGCCACCATGAGGTTAACGGAGGCCCTTACCATATCAAAAGCGGGCATATCCTGGACTTTGCTTTTTGGGACATAGGTGTACGGAACTACAAATTGCTTGTCCACTGCTCGCTGAACAGAGGGCGGTATGACCTTGGACAAATTTTCAAAGGCGGCAATACTGAGTTTAACCACTTGTCTTGAAAGATAATTGGGTTGGAAACGTTCATCGCCTTCATCTTGTCTAGCCAAGTCAACACTGGTTTTTACAACGCTCTTGGCCTTACTGGAAAACCAAAGGGTGATGACCATAATTCCGCCTGACAGCAATAGTAGGAGTGTCGGTGTCTGCACAGCAGCTGAAAGTCCCTGCATGTTGAATTCAGCAGCGGCAATTCCTGATGCTTGCCAATCTTGGAACGATTGCAAGGCCGCTATAGGGACACCAATGAAATTAACCAAATCGTTTCCGGCGAAGGCCATGGCCAAAGCAAAAGTTCCGAATGCAATGACCCCACGGTAAATATTCCATTTTAAAACACTAGCTGTTACCCAGGAAACCAAAATCCAAAAAACCACATTCCCAAGGACAAAAAGCACAGGTTGTGTGGCCACAAATTCGGAAACGGCACCATCAAAAAGAGCAGCACTCTTTAATCCTTTGATTAGGATAAAATAAATGATAGCAGTAATGGCAAGTCCCCCAAAAATAGATTCCACCCATTTGGATTTGTCCTTATAATCAAAGGAAATAAGCAATCTGGATATGAACTGAACTATTGCGCCAATGGTAAATGCAATGAAGACTGAAAGGAGGATCCCGAAGATGATTTCGGCAGCCTTATCTGTATTGATATAGGCTCCCAAATCGGAAAAACCACCATCCAGTTTGAGAATTTTAACCAGTGAAATGGCCACGGAAGCCCCCAAAAGTTCAAATACAATGGAGACTGTGGTTGAGGTTGGCATTCCCAAAGTGTTGAAGAAATCCAACAACAGAATGTCGGTAATCATGACCGCCATGAAGATGAACATGATTTCTTCAAATACGAACTCGCCGGGATTAAAGATACCCTTTCGGGCCACTTCCATCATACCACTGGAGGACATCGCTCCAAAAGCGATACCAACACTGGCAATAATCATAATAGTTTTAAAGGAAATAGCTTTGGACCCTATTGCCGAGTTCAAAAAGTTTACTGCATCATTACTTACCCCCACTACCAAATCGGTGATTGCCAAAATAGCCAAGGCAACAACCATAAAAATGTAGATGTTCTCCCCCATGGTTTATTGAAATATGGCAAAAATGCCACTATAAATTCGCAACAAGGTTAATAAAATGTTACGAAATTATGCATGAACAAAGCGATTATTTTAGGTTGGGGGAAGTGGAATTTATCTTTTGACATATCTTCGCCCAAAATAACGATGTGCATGGAATGGGAGCGCTTACTTTCCCTTAAAAGACAAGGTGATACCCACAAACGCTTACGGAAGGAGCAGGTGGAGACCCGACTGGGGTTCGAAGTGGATTATGACCGTATTATTTTTTCATCCGCTTTTAGAAGTCTGCAGGATAAAACACAGGTGGTTCCTATGCCCATAAGTGTAGGCTCTAAAAAGAACTTTGTGCACACCCGCCTTACCCATAGCTTGGAAGTTTCCGTTGTTGGCCGCAGTTTGGGTCGGGTGGCCGGGCAGCAGATATTAGCCAAGTATCCATCCTTGCAGGAGGTTCATGGGTATCAATTCAATGATTTTGGAGCCATTGTGGCGGCCGCAGCGCTTGCACATGATATCGGAAACCCTCCTTTTGGCCATAGTGGGGAGAAGTCGATTGGGAACTACTTTGCGCAAGGCGATGGTAAACACTATAAGCCCATGCTTTCTCCAGAAGAGTACCAGGATTTGGTAGATTTTGAAGGAAATGCAAATGGATTTAAACTCTTGACTGAATCGAGGGAAGGAGTTCCTGGAGGACTTCGGTTGAGCTATGCCACTTTGGGGGCCTTTATGAAGTATCCTAAAGCCTCCTTGCCAAAAAAACCATCAAAACATATTGCAGACAAGAAGTTTGGATTCTTTCAGTCCGAAAAGGGGTTCTTTATGGAGGTGGTAGAGGAGATTGGTCTGGTCAAGAACAAAAATAACCCTGGGGTTGGATTTCTAAGACATCCATTGACCTATTTGGTGGAAGCTGCTGATGATATCTGTTATACCATCATCGACTTTGAGGATGGTATCAACCTTGGTCTGATTCCAGAGGAATATGCACTAGAATATTTGATCAATTTGGTGAAGGACAACATCAATACGAAGAAATACAATACCATGAGCAGTTCCAGTGATCGCTTGAGCTACTTGAGGGCCTTGGCCATCAACACTTTAATTAGGGATGCAGCAGAAGTGTTTGAAAATCACGAGTCGGAAATTTTAAAAGGGGAGTTTGATACCGCTTTGCTGGATCGCGGGAAGTATAAGGCCCAAATAGATGATATTATAAAGTTGAGTGTGGAAAAAGTATACCAGTCCACCGAGGTCATCGACAAGGAAATTGCAGGCTACAAAATCATTTCGGACATCTTGGATGCCTATACCCAGGCGCTGATCCATAGTAAGGAGGGAAGTGCGACCAATTATGACCGGTTGCTGGTCAAAAGCCTTCCGGAAACCTATAGAAACCATCAGCATTCCGTATATAAAATCCTGCTGGATACCTGCTGTTTTGTGGCCAGTTTATCGGACAGTGCGGCAGTGCATATCCACAACAAACTTATGGGCAAGCAGCTTTAAAAGGCATAAGTAAGACCAACACCCAGCAGTTGTTTGAACTGAACCCTTGCCCCTCCGGGGTCCAAAACAGTTCCATCATCCGCAACCAATTCATCAAACTTTATATCATCATCGTAAATGATATGTGTGCCAATATTGGTCTGTATGTACTTGTTTACCTTTAGATTGAAGTTGAGTTCCCAGTCAATATCAACATTTCCGAAACTTAACAGATAGTCCGTATACAGACTTATCCGATGGTTCATAAGAATATTTTTGAGCACTTCTTTTTCCCAGGTATTGGTGATCAAAAAACCGAGTTCCATAAACAAATGGTCGCCGGCATCCACCCCAAAGGCGCCTTGGTCCGATAGGTCCTCATCCAGTACAAAAGTTGCTTTTTGCGTAATGGGGGAAATGTAAAGATTGAAATTTTTCCCTTCGGGAATATAGGAGGTTCCTGCACCAAGGAAAAGATAACCCGGCGACATAAACCGGGATATGGGCGTATCCCTATCAGGATATTTAAAACCATTGGAAAACTGGGTATTGAAATTGGCCTTTACAGAATAGTACCAGTTGGTGATGGTGTCCTTTCTGAAACCAATGGTCGAGGCAATTCGGATTTGATCATCCGTTTTTCTAAGCTGTCGCCCTTCCTGTGCATTCAATCCGTAGCGAAGTCGTAGTTCATTGTTCCAATTAAGATACCTGAATTTGTAATTTCGGGTAAACCTGGCATTGGCCAAGGCGGAAACCGAATTGTCCCCCCCCGCATTCCAATTTACAAATGCAACCTCGTTAATATTCATTCCAAACTCATTGGTCTTGGTCCAAAAAGATTGCGGAACGAATTTTTTATACTTTTTTAAGAGCGGCTTAACCCGGTTCAAAGGTGTTCTTGGATCGGTAAGCTTAGCACTCCTCGTAAGGTACTTGAGTTTTACATCTTTAATTTTGACCACTCTAAATCCAGGTTTTACACTATCTTTTTCAAATACTTGTAGCGGATTTACCTGGGCCTGCATGAAAAAGGAGGTAGTAAGGAATAAAATTAGAAAACAAATTAATCGCATTGGTTTAAGGTTGATTTTATATAAGAAAATAGTGCATCAAAATCTATACCAGCCAAGGTGTGGGTGTCACCCATTGTTCCATGTTCAACAAACTTATCCGGTATGCCAAAAAGTTTAACGGGATTTCGATAATTCTGTGCGTTTGCGAACTCCAGGACTGCAGACCCAAATCCTCCCAGGGCACAGCCATCCTCTACAGTGACAATATGGTCATAGGTTTCGAAAACGGTTTTAAGCGTGTTTTGATCTAGTGGTTTGACAAATCGCATATCATAGTGTCCCACACGTTCAGGTTGACCCAAGCCTTCCAAAACTTTGGTGACCGTATTTCCAATATGTCCCAGGGATAAGATGGCCACGTCCAACCCTTTTTTCAAAGATCGGGCTGTGCCTATTTCAATGGGTTCAAACTTGCTTTTCCAGTCCAAGTTGGCACCTCTTCCGCGAGGATATCTTATGGCAATTGGTCCTTTTAATCCCATTTGTGCGGTGAACAGGATATTTCTAAGTTCCATTTCATTCATTGGCGCAAAGACCGTGAGGTTTGGAATACATCTTAAATAGGCCAAATCAAAAACACCATGATGGGTTGGCCCATCCTGGCCAACAAGACCAGCACGATCCAAACAAAAGATGACAGGTAAGTTTTGCAGGGCTACATCATGGATAACTTGGTCATAAGCTCTTTGTAAAAAAGTGGAGTAGATATTGCAAAATGGAATGTATCCTTCAGAGGCCATTCCTGCTGCTAAGGTCACGGCATGCTGTTCTGCGATTCCTACATCAAATGCCCTTGCTGGAATCTCATCCATCATAAATTTCATGGAGCTTCCCGTGGGCATGGCCGGGGTAATGCCCACAATTTTTTCATTTTCTCTGGCCAATTCTACAATAGTGTGTCCAAAAACATCTTGATATTTTGGTGGTTGGGCGGTACTATCTTTTTTGATGCGTTCCCCGGTATGTTTGTCAAATTTCCCTGGCGCATGGTAGATCACCTGGTTTTCTTCTGCTTTTTTAAGTCCCTTGCCCTTGGTGGTGATCACATGAAGGAGTTTTGGTCCGGAAAGCGATTGCAACCGACGAAGCTCAGATGTCAAGGTATTTAAGTCGTGTCCGTCAATAGGTCCTGAATAATTTAGGTTGAGACATTCAAAAATGTTCTCATCTTTTGCGGTACCAGCCTTCACATTGGTCAAGTATTTTTTAAGGGCTCCAACACTGGGGTCAATACCAATGGCATTGTCATTTAAAATTATCAGGACGTTGGTGTTAGTAACCCCTAAATGGTTCAATCCTTCGAAAGCCATTCCGCTTGCGATTGAGGCATCTCCAACAACAGCAATATGTTGGGTGGTAGTATCTCCCTTTAGTTTTGAGGTAAGGGCCATTCCAAGAATTGCAGAAATGGCCGTGGAACTATGACCGGTTCCAAAGTTATCATATAAACTTTCGCTCCTTTTGGGAAATCCGCTAATACCGCCCAATTGTCTGTTGGTGTCAAAAATCTCCTTTCTGCCCGTCAGGATTTTATGCCCGTAGGCTTGATGACCCACATCCCAAATCAGTTTATCTTTTGGGGTGTCAAAAACATAATGGAGCGCTATGGTGAGTTCGACCACTCCTAGACTTGCACCAAGATGCCCCTCCTTTGTGGAAACTATATCAATGATAAATCTTCGAAGTTCCTTCGCAAGGGATGGGAGGTCTTTTTTCGGGACTTTTTTTAAATCCTTGGGGCTGTTTATGTTGCTCAATAAAGGGTAGTCCATTGTGGGATTAAAATGCAAAACTACAGTTTTTAAGCTTTGACAACGGGTTTGTCCGTTCCCTACAACAAAGATTCTTAAAACTATCCAAACTAAGCTAGTTTAGGCAGCTGAAAACCATAAAATCCTTTATTTAAAATGAACAACAACCTTAAAACCTTGACCTTGGCTGCTTTGGTACTTTTTGCATCTTGCAGCAAAGACGAATCTTCTAGCCTAAATACAGATAATGATCAGGCCATCGAAGCACTTGAACAGACCCCTTTAGAGATAGATGTGGTCTCGGATAATGTGGTCATTGCCGGAGGGCAAAAGGAAACAGGAACACCACCTACCCCGAATGAAGCTATTTCACTTGATGTGTCCAAAGCTTCCAAAACTGCTTTGTTGGGCGAGGGCTTTGATGTCCCATTGAGTTCCGATGGAGCGATAACCGGTGCCTATATTCAATTTAAGTCCAATGATGGGACGGTATCGGATACCTATTATGATATTGATTTGGCGGCCAATTCCTCTAATAAGGCAACAGGTAAGAAAGGTAGACTTTCTTCAAGAACGGCCAAAGAAGATACCGAGGTTGAATTGGATGTTGACTTCAATACCAATATTGAACCGGGAACTTTCTGTTATGTTATCTGTGTTTACGATGCCGAAGGGAATATTAGTGCCCCGGAAGAAGTTTGTGTTACCGTTGAAAGCTGGGGGGGCAATAGTGCCATTTCAGGATCTTGGAACATTAAGCAATATGAGGATACCTATAATGGTGAGACCACCACAGAGATCATTGGCGAGAAAAACTGTGATGAGTATTCTACGTATTGTAGTCTTGATGAATCGTATAAATCTGTTACCGAGTGCGAAACTTTGGATGCAGCGGTTCTCATTTTGAACGCGGATGGAACCTATGTGACGGAGTCAAGCGGTGTTGATGAGTTCTTGGATGATGCCGTTTTTGCAGAAACTTGTGATGTTACGTATAAGGAGTATGACTACAGCTACAGAGGTGAGGGGAACTGGGCATATGTTGCGGAGACCAAGCGATTGACCATCGTTGAATATAAGTATACAGAAACGTATAAAGAAGAAACAGATTCCGAAGTGCTAAATGCCGGTGAGGGCGAATTGGTCTTTGACGGTATTATAGAATTGGATGGTAATAGCCTGATCATAAATGAAGATTTTGGACAGGGCGAAACCTATATCATTTACTTTGAAAAAGAATAAACCGATCCCGACCAAGAATTGGAAAGACCCTCTGTTTTTGCAGAGGGTTTTTTGTTTTCAATGGGATTAATAACTACTATTGTGCTTCAAGTTTTAAGATGGCCATGGTAACACCTTTTGATGATAACTACTTCATGAAAAAAGCCCTGCAAGAGGCTGAACTTGCCTATCAAAGTGGGGAGGTTCCCGTAGGTGCCGTTGTGGTAGTCAACAACAGAATAATAGGTAAGGCCCATAACCTCACGGAACGGTTAATGGACGTTACCGCGCATGCCGAAATGCAAGCCATTACCGCCGCCTCCAATTTTCTGGGAGGCAAATATCTTCATGGATGCACTCTTTATGTAACTTTAGAACCTTGCCAAATGTGCGCTGGGGCTTTGTATTGGAGCCAGATTTCCAAGGTGGTCTACGGTGCCAAGGATTTAGAAAGGGGCTTTAATGTAATGGGAGGACATTTACATCCCAAAACTGAAGTAGTTGGTGGGATTATGGAAAACGAAGCTTCAGAAATGCTAAAACGTTTTTTTATCCAGCGGAGGAATTTGAATTGACGTCTTGACCATTAACCAAATTGTTGGGACAACTTAGCCCAATTCCCTTTTAACAATTTCAAACAAAGCCATAGGCCTATACCCCACTCAAAGTAAGGTGTGGTGCTCGCAGTTTTCATATGAACCATATCTTAAACTGTAAGAAAAAGATTACTTATATTTATTGGAATTAACTAATAAATAATGGATATGAAAATTTACATGACTTTGGTTTTGGGATTAACGATGGTCTTCTTTTCCAGTGCTCAGGAAAAGTGGACCTTTGAACAAGGGTTGAATACCGCAAAAATGTATTGCAATAGCTCGCAAGCAATGCGAGTAGGAGAAAGGCATGCGGATGAATGGAGGAATAAGGGACAAATTGAGTATGCCAAAGGAATTATGGATGGAATTGCCAGATGCCAATCTGGAGAAAGTCCAGTGAAGAAAAGTGGAGCCAAGAAAGGTTGCAGAAAGCCTACAGTTTGTTCAAAATTGGACAAGAAAAAAAATTCAGCACTTTATGCAGCTTTATGTTCCTGCCCTTTGGATAAAAAGGATAAGGAAAAACAATAAATCTTGCTATAATCCATCAAAAAACCCCTGATGTTTATATCAGGGGTTCAACTTAATCAAAATAAAATATTGTTATCCGATTACCTGCACTTGTGCAGCAACCATTCCTTTTCTTCCCTCTTCTTCTTGGTATTCTACTTTGTCACCTTCGTTTAGTTCCACTCCGTTCAATGCGGTTACATGAACAAAAATGTCCTTTCCTGTGTCGTCGTTGGTAATGAACCCATAACCTTTAGATCCATTAAAAAATTTTACTGTGCCAGTCATTAAAATAAATAATTGTTAAAGTACTAATGTAGCTTTTTTTGGATTGCTTTGGGAGAATTCCACTTTAAATCTTAAGAAAATTATTGATTCTCAGTATTTTTCTCTCCCTTTTCTTGCATCTTTTTAATATTCTCCCGCGTTAACATATAATCTTTCATGTTTTTGCCCTTACTTTCCTTTATCAAAAAAAGCGGCATTGCCACAAGGAAAAGTCCTACGGTCCCAATACCTATGAATTTATTACCGCCCTTTGGGTTTTCTTCTTTTATGCTAAAACCATAGATGATGGAAGTTGCAGAAGCCAATAGCACAAGCAGAACAATATATCTCATTTTCATCTTGTGTAGTTTATCAGTTTTCTTCGGTACGCCGTCAACAATTTTGATTTGGAGATAAAGCCAAGGTATTTCCCATCTTTGATTACGGGAAGGTTCCATGCACCACTATCCTGGAACTTTTGCATGACCTTTTTCATGTTGTCCGAGTCATAAAAAATATGTTCCGGGGGAGCATGCATCAGATTTTTGACGAAGATGGTCTTATAAAGATCGGTATCGAACATGAATTCACGGATATCGTCCAATACTATGATGCCCATCAGCTTTTGTTGCTCATCCAGTACCGGAAAAATGTTCCTTTTGGACTGGCTTACGGATTGGTGGAGCATTTCACCCAAGGACATTTCCGGGTGTACAGATTTAAAGTTGGTTTCAATCACATTGTCCATCTCCATAAGACCTAGGACCATTTGATCTTTGTTATGGGTCAAAACCGCACCAATTTTAGCTAGTTCTTTGGTATATATGGAATAGTCCAACGCATTTTTGGTGATGAGATAGGATATGGAAGCGGTAATCATCAAGGGTACAAAAAGTTGATAGCCCCCTGTAATCTCCGCAATCAAGAATATTGCCGTAAGCGGCGCGTGGATTACCCCAGCAATCAATCCGGCCATACCAATGAGAGTAAAATTACTTTCGGAAACATCAAATCCGAATCCAAGATTATTTATAACCTTGGCCACTACGTTCCCTAGTGCACTTCCCATGACCATGGTAGGAATAAAGGTTCCACCAGCGCCTCCCGCTGCAAAGGTGGTGGTCATGGCAATGGCCTTAAAAATGGTAATTCCAAACAAAAGGGCTATAACGACCCAGATGTTATCGGTAAAAGCGTCAAATGGGGTATTCCCAAGTGCTTTAAGGTGATTACCTTCCAATAAATTGTTGATAAACCCAAAGCCCTCCCCGTAAAGCGGTGGAATGGCGTAGAGCATTATTCCTATGGCAATTCCCCCAACCAAAAGTTTGTATTTGGGACTTTTAAATCGTTTAAAAAAGCCAAGAATGGCAAAGTACATTTTGGTAAAGTAAATAGAGGCAAAGGCCGTGCCCACACCTAATATAATGTAAAAGAAAGTGTCTTTTAGTTCAAACCCTTCAGAAAGGGAAAAGCTAAAGAGTACTTCGTTTCCCAAAAAGAAGTACGAGGTAAGTACCCCAGAAATGGAGGCCAATAACAAAGGAAGCATAGAAAGCATGGTAAGATCCAGGGTAAACACTTCCACAGCAAAAATGATGGCTGCAATAGGGGATTGAAAAATGGACGAAATAGCCCCGGCCGATGCGCAAGCCACTAAGAGCGAACGGGTCTTCGCATCAATATGGAACAACCTACTCAAGTTGGAACTTATGGCCGAACCGGATTTAACCGCAGGTCCCAGCAATCCTACCGACCCACCAAAACCTACTGTCAACGGCGCAGCAATTAGTGGGGTGTAAATGTTTTTGGTCGACAATAGGCCTCCCTTTTTGGAGAGTGAGAAAATTATGGAAGAAACGGCATGCTGAATCGGTCTTTTGTGCACAAATTTCACATATAGGTAAACCAAGGTCAAACCGATTACCGGAAGAATAAAGTAAAGTTGGTTTTCAGAAATTACGATTCCTCCTTCCAATAAGGCTTGGATAAAATAGGTGATGTTCTTAAGGGAAACTGCAGCCAATCCTGCCAAAAACCCAACCACAACACTCATGATATGCACGAAGGTTTTGTTGGAGATATTTTTATATCGCCACTTTAAAAATTTCTTAAGCGCATTTTTGGCGTAACCCACTTTACGAAAGCTTAGCGTACGGAATAATTAAAACCAAAATTCGCAAAAAAAAGGATAGATTGGTCGAAGTACTGGAATTCAAGCCAAACTTATTGAAGTGGATCCAGGTATTCTTCACGATTGTTAAGTTCGGGCCATACGGTAATATGTTCCACAAACGAAGAATGTTGGTAATAGTTGATTGCCATACTTTTTACCTTCGTTATGTATTCATCATAAGACGAAACATTGTCATACTGGGAAATTCGAGAGGATTTAATCGAATAGTCTGTAAGGTCAAGAGTTTCCAACCCTCCCAAGTTGGGCATTTTTGGCAGAGCTAAATCCTTATCCATATAAGCGTTAAAACCTACAACCCAATTTGAGTTTTGGTTTTCGGATTTTAGGTGGATTTTCCCACTAAAGAAATTAGTTGTAGGTGTAAGGGATATATTTAATGATGCGTTACCCAAAGTGGTCACAAGGTCAGTTACTGCAGGATTATATTCATTTAACGGGAGTCCTTCACCAAGATACCTGTAACCATCCAAATTGGTGCCGTAGAGGTCGGTATAGGAGTGACTGTAAAAGGGAAGGTTATCCACATAGGGATGCAGAATTCTATTGGAATTTATGATTTGGCCAACTCCGAACAATACATTGTGAAATCTGTAATTTTGAAAATCATCCTCACTTTCGTAACCGAGGAGACCGATCTGGGAAGTATCCGCGTACGGAAAGTCTCGGACCGATATATTGTCTGAGCTGAAATCATCCGAGGTTAGTACTAAAGGGTCAGAAATGGTATTCCTTTCAAGCTTGGCGACAAAATGCGTTCCGTTTACAGGGCCTCCTGGGGATAAAACAAAGATGTGTTCGGTTGGGTTTTGTCTATCTAACAAATCCAAGGTACCGACGTTCTGATCGGGGGTAAAAATAAAATACCCATATCCAAGCCCTTCAAGATGTGAAAACCCTGTGGAACCATATTCAATTTGTATTGATTCAAAGTCAAACCTACCTTCATTTTTGAGATAAAAATCCGATACTATTTCTCGGTTTAGGTGGGGAGTCGACTCTATATTAATGGCGCCATTAACTTCTTTGGCCACTACTGTCAAAACAAAGTCTTGTTGATCGTCAAAGCTAAAGGGAGCAAGGAACGTATGGTCTGTTTGGTTGCCAATTTCTGTACTATCCAATGGGTTGCCTTGGAGATCCGATAGAAATGCATAGGCCTTGTCTATGGGATTCCGTATGTAATCTTCCTCAATAATCAATCGAAGTAGTATGCGTTGAATTTTGACGTTAATTTCAATCGAATTGGCGTTATTGGCGTTATCGGTTGCTACGAATCGAAGTGTTTTTTCTCCCGGAGCATATAAATTCGGGTCAAATTCAAAAGAATATGCGGAATTACTGTCATAGATTTCTTCTGAATCCAGAAGGACCTTTAGATTGACGTTTTGATCATTATCATCGGATAGGTCTGCGGAAATTTGGATTATTTCAGTTAAAACTTGATTGGCTACAAGTCCTTGTAGGCTTATGGTAGGCGGAGTGGTGTCCTCAACTAGGGGAGTGTCATCACTTACAATTTCCTTTTCACCATCGGTTGAACAAGAAATCAGGAAAGCCAGGGATATAATGGCCAAAAACTTGTTTAAAATAGGGTTCTGAACTACCATTTATATTTGATTATGACATTAACTTCAGGCCTAATTCCTTCAACTGCTCCCCATCAATTGTTGCCGGCGCATCGATCATAACGTCCCTTCCGCTGTTGTTTTTGGGGAAGGCAATGAAATCACGAATGGTTTCCTGTCCACCCAAAATCGACACCAATCGATCTAAACCAAAGGCGATACCACCATGGGGAGGGGCTCCGTATAGAAATGCGTCCATTAAAAACCCAAATTGTTCCCGTGCTTCTTCAGGGGTAAACCCAAGATGTTTGAACATGGTTGCCTGTACCTCCTTATCATGGATACGAATAGATCCTCCACCAATTTCGTTTCCATTCAGCACCAAATCGTAGGCGTTGGCCTTGACCCCACCGGGATTGGTTTCCAGTAATTCCAACTGTCCCGGTTTTGGTGAAGTGAATGGGTGGTGCATGGCATGATAGGCTCCGGTTTCCTCATCAAGTTCTAGTAATGGGAAATCAATCACCCAAAGTGGGGCAAACTCATCCGGTTTTCTGAGGCCCAATCGTTCGGCCAACTCCATTCGCAGCGCGCTGAGTTGTGTTCTGGTCTCGTTGGTATTTCCGGATAGAACACAAATTAGGTCCCCTGCTTTGGCATTGGTTACTTCTGCCCATTTGGCCAAATCTTCCTGATCGTAGAACTTGTCTACGGAAGACTTATACGAACCGTCTTCATTGCACTTGACGTAGACCATGCCTTTGGCACCAACTTGGGGACGTTTCACCCAGTCAACAAGCTTGTCGATTTCTTTTCTGGTATACGAAGCTCCACTAGGCACGGCAATACCCACAACCAATTCCGCTGCGTTGAACACCTTAAAATCTTTATGTTGGGCAACAGCATTCAATTCCCCGAACTCCATTCCGAAGCGGATATCTGGCTTGTCGTTACCATACTTTCGCATGGCTTCGTCATAGGTGATTCGTGGAAAGTCGGGAGTAATTATACCATGAATTTCTTTGAGCAAATGTTTGGTAAGACCTTCAAATGCGTTGAGGATGTCTTCCTGTTCCACAAAGGCCATTTCACAATCTATCTGGGTAAACTCGGGTTGACGGTCTGCTCTCAAGTCCTCATCCCTAAAGCATTTCACAATCTGAAAATACTTGTCCATTCCTCCCACCATCAATAACTGCTTAAAGGTTTGTGGGGATTGGGGCAAGGCGTAAAACTGACCTTCGTTCATACGACTCGGCACCAAAAAATCCCTTGCACCTTCGGGAGTGGATTTGATCAAATAGGGCGTTTCCACTTCAATAAAACCTTCATCGGAAAGATACTTGCGCACTTCCATGGTCACTTTGTGGCGGAAAATGAGATTTTCCTTGACCGGGTTTCTTCGAATGTCAAGATATCTATATTTCATTCGGATATCCTCACCACCATCGGTATCGTTCTCAATGGTAAAGGGAGGCACAATAGATTCGTTAAGAACCTGGAGCTCCTGCACAAGTACTTCAATATCACCAGTTGGTATATTTGGGTTTTTGGAGGCACGCTCAATCACCAGACCTTTGATCTGGATTACGGTTTCCCTGCCTAGCTCCCTTGCATTTTCCAACAACACCTTAGGGGTACGATCTTGATCTAACACCAGCTGCGTAATCCCATAGCGGTCCCTAAGATCTATCCAAACTACAAAGCCCTTATCCCTAACCTTATGTACCCAACCACTTAAAACAACTTCGGAATTGATGTTGGATGCCCTTAGGGCACCACACGTATTACTTCTGTACATGACATTAATTATAGAGGGGCAAATTTAATAGGAATGTTAGGAATTATTATCAGATATATTCATTTTCTGAC